>NZ_JBHUUV010000009.1:0-247994 GCF_042670885.1 Streptomyces sp. NPDC057136 | reverse complement strand
GCGCAAGGTGCCTCGGGCAACGCCGTCTTCGTGCGCGCGGTGGTCAACGGGCAACTGCCATGGCTTATTTCAGATGGCGTATCCCCAACTGTCCGAGATGTGATGGCTGCTCGGCGTCGGTAGGGAAACGGTATCGCGGCAGATGAGTGTACGTTTCCGCTGCCGTCGGCCAGGGCTTGACCCTTTCCTTATCTCTGCCTTACGTTCCGCCTTGCTTGGCTGAAAATGTGCCCCTCTGATCAGGGGCCTGGGGAGGGAATAGCAGTGAACTGGTACCTGAACGTGCTCAAGAACTACGCGGGCTTCAGCGGGCGTGCGCGCCGCAAGGAGTACTGGATGTTCGTGCTCTTCAACCTCATCGTGGCCCTGGTGCTCGTGGGCATCGGCTTGGCGATCGAGACGCAGATCCCCTGCATCATCTACATCGTCGCCGTGCTGGTTCCTACGCTCGCCGTCCTCGTGCGGCGGCTGCACGACACCGGGCGTTCGGGCTGGTGGATCCTGATTTCGTTCGTGCCGCTGGTCGGCGGGATCATGCTGCTCGTCTTCCTTGCTTCCGAGAGCAAGCCGGAGGCGAACACGTACGGGGACAACCCGAAGCTGGCGCCGCACGCGGTCTGAGCCGCTTCTCACCGCATTGGCCGGGCGCAGCCGAGAGCTGCCCCGGCCTTCGTGCGTTCCGAACCCCGAACGCCGCAGTTCACACAGCAGGTCACTCCGGCTGGTGCTCCGGGCCGCCGAAGTCCGGACTGGTGAAGTCCGGGCTGGTGAAGGTCGGACGCGGGCCGGCCGACGGTCCGTCGGACGGGCCGGAGAAGTCCGGTCTGCTGTAGCCGATCTTCGGGATGCGGTTCGGGGAGCGGTGCGGCGTCCGGGAGGCGGCACCCGCGGTCGGGTCGGCGAGTGCGTCCCGCAGGAACGGCAGGATGCCGCGCTCCAGCAGGGCATGGCGCCACGCCTCCCTGGCACGCGCCACATCCTCAGGCAACTCCTCCTCCGGGTCCTCGGCGGGCAACGAGGTGGCACCGTTGCGCAGGGCCGTGAGGAGCAGTCCGACGGCGGCGACCAGGGTGGCCGCCGCGGCGACCGCGCCGAAGAACCAGCCGGCGGTGATCATCGTGGCGGCGATCGCGAGGTCCGGGCCGAGTGCCTGGAGCAGATAGCCGACGAGCAGGAAGATCACGGCGGCGGCACCGGCGAGGACCGGTGCCAGGGCGGTGACAACGGCGCCTATGCCGGCGCCCGTCCCCTTCGTCTCGTCCGGCGCGGAACCGATGGCCTGGCCGAGGGCCGGATCACCGGCGGGACCGCGCAGTTCACCGCGGGCCTTCACATAGTGCTCGTACTCGGTGGCGGCGGCCGCGGTGATGAGAGCCGTGGCGTTCAGCGCCATCGTGCGTAGCTGTTCCGGATTGAGCCGGTCACCGACTCCGTCCAGAGCCGGGTGTTCATGAGCATGACGCAGCGCGTCATCGAGAATCCGCTCGTACTCGGGGCGGTCCTCGGCCAGCAGGTGCGGAGCGCTTTTCATGTGCATCCCCCGATGCTCCGTAGGGCCTGACTGACCGCGTGGACCGGGCAATTGGGCGGAAACGGAGGAGAGCCTGCGACTGATACGCCGATGGTAGAGCGCCTACGGCACGGGGTGACAGGGGGTTTCCGTAAATAGGCCCGGTGGTCGCTGGGTCAGGTCGTGGATGCGCCTTCCCCGGCCTGCTTCATCCATGCAGGGGGAGCTGGACCACCAGTAGCTTTCCGGCCATGGTCACTCCGCCGTCCATGGCGATGGCGAGCCCGTCCGCGTACACGTGCGGGCCGTCCACGACGGGACGTGCGGTGTCCTCGCCGTCCTCCGAACCGACCTCGCCGAGCAGATACGGAATGGGGCTGTGACCATGCACGACGCGCTGCCCGCCGTACGTCGCCATCAGCTCGCGCACGGCCTCGGCGCCCCCCTCGTCCCGGAAGGCGAACCGCTTGGTCAGCTTGCGGAAGACGTCCCAGCACTCATCGGCGTCGTTACGCGTGAGAATGGCGTGCACCGTGTCGTTGACGTCCTCGATGGTGGAGCCGTAGTCGAGGTACGCCGTCGTGTCGGAGTGCATCAGCAGATGCCCGTCCTCCTCGACGACCGCGTCGAGCCGGGACATCCACTGGAGGTGGACGTCCTGGAGCCGGTCCATGTCGGTCTTCTGGCCGCCGTTGAGCAGCCAGGCCGCCTGGAACGTCGCGGTGCCCGCACCGGAGTTCACCGGGGTGTCGCCGAACCGCTTGGCTCCGATGAGCAGCAGTTCGTGATTGCCCATCAGGGCCTTGCAGTACCCGCCGGCAGCGGCGGCCTCGGCGGAGAGCCGCATCACGAGGTCGATGACGCCGATGCCGTCCGGGCCGCGGTCCGTGAAGTCGCCGAGGAACCAGAGCCGGGCGTTGCCCGCTGCCCAGGCGCCGTCGGCGTCGATGAGGCCCTGCTCGGCCAGGGCGGCGACGAGCTCGTCCAGATAGCCGTGGACATCGCCGACGACGTAGAGCGGACCGCGCCCCGCGTCGGCGGCCGGCCGCTGCTCGGGGACGGGGCGCACCTCGACGGTGTCCTCGCGCCTGATCACCGGCAGATCGCGCGCGGTGGGCGTGTAGCCCTCCGGCGGTTCGGCGTCCATCGCCACGCTGCCGGGATGTGGCGAGCGCGGGGGCACGGGCGTCTGCGCATACGGCGGAACGCGAAAGTCACGCAACGTCGCCGTCCGCACCACGGGTTCCTGACCGGCCCCCTGAGTCATCGACCCCTCCACCACCGTCGCGCCGCCGTACACCTGACGGGCCTTGCCTGGTAGAGGTGGTCCGCGGTGTCGTGCGCCCATCATAGGAATGCGGATCGTGCTCTGTGACGCACCAGGGGTGGTGAATCCGCGCGCACGTACGGTTCGCCGGTCGATTGGTCCGGATTGTTGCGATCAGTCCCCGACCGGGGAGCGTGGAGCGCTGACCGTGGTGCGTGGCGGGCGGCGCTGTGACGAGGTCCGGACGATGAGCTCGGTCGGTATTACCTGTTCGAGGGGCCCGTCGTGTTCGACGCCCTCGATGGCGTCGATGAGGAGCTGGACGACTGCCGTGCCGATTCTGCGCGGCTTCAGGGAGAGCGTGGTGATGGGTGGTTCGGTGCTCGCGTACACGGTGGACTCGCTGCAGCAGATCAGCAGCAGGTCCTCGGGGACGCGCAGACCGTACCGGCGGGCGGCCGCCAGCAGATCCGTCCCGTTGGGGTCGAAGAGTCCGTACACGGCGTCGGGCCGGTCCGGGCGGGCCAGGAGGCGGTCGGCCGCCACTGCGCCCGCGCACGGGTCGTGGGCCGGATAGGACTCGTACACCGGGTCCTGGCCCACGCGCTCGCACCAGTGGAGGTAGGCGGTGGTGGAGAGCCGGGTGTACGTGTCGGTGGTGGTGCCGGTCAGCAGGCCGATGCGGCGGGCTCCGGCGGCGGCGAGATGGTCGAGGAGGTCGAAGACGGCGGCCCGGTGGTCGTTGTCGACCCAGGCGGTGACTGGAAGCGACCCGGCCGGGCGGCCGTCCGAGACGACCGGCACGCCCTGGCGCACGAGTTCGGTGACGACCGGGTCCTGGTCGGAGGGGTCGATGACGACGGTGCCGTCCAGTGCGACGTTGGACCAGACGTCGACGGTGCTGTGGCGGGAGGTGGCGGGGAGGATGACGAGGGCGTAGCCGCGGGCGAGCGCCGCGGATGTGGCGGCTCTGGCCATCTCGGCGAAGTACGCGAATTCGGTGAAGGTGAAAGGTTCATCCCCGTACGTGGTCACGGTCAGGCCGATCAGACCCGACTTGCCCGTACGGAGGGTTCGGGCCGCGGCGGACGGGCGATAGCCCAGACGCTCGGCGACCTCGCGGACATGGCGGCGGGTGGCGTCCGGGAGCCTGCCCTTGCCGTTGAGCGCGTCGGAGACGGTCGTGATGGAGACCCCGGCCGCGGCGGCTACATCCCGGATACCCGCCCGTCCTTGCCGGCCGTTGCGCCGGGGCGTCTCTGTCCGGCTCACCTGGTGCTTCCCTGCTGCTGTCATGGCGAGCCGATAGTAGGGCTCGGACGGGTGGTTGGGCCGGTCGCATATTCACCCGTCAACAGGCACGTTTCTGCATGATCATAAAGCGCTAAATGCCTTGGAAATCAAGGGAGTTGGCGGGTCGAACGCAAGTGTGTCATGTGTCGAAGTGGATGGGCCTGGTAAATGACCGATGTCTCGAAGAGGTCTCAACTCACCTCTTCGAGGGATGCGCGCCACGGAGTGAGCCACCGGCGTGCGGCGGAATGCAAAACGCTCCCCCTCGCCGGGCCGACTCGTTCGGGACCATTCCGTGCGCTTCCCGGCACAGGGGACGAATCCCGGCTCCGGCCATTCGCAGCGGCGCCGAATCCTCATAAGGTGAGCAGCATTGATGTGCACGGATGGTCGAGGAGGACCTGCGGTGAGCGATACGAGCCCCAAGCTGCGCGCCGAGCTGGACGGCGTGCCCGCCTATGTGCCGGGCAAACCGGCGGCGGCCGGCGGACCGGTCGCCTTCAAGCTTTCCTCCAACGAGAACCCGTTTCCGCCGCTGCCGGGCGTGATGGAGTCCGCGCTCGCCGCTGCCGCGAACTTCAACCGCTACCCGGACATGGCCTGCACCGGGCTGATGAATGAGCTGGCCGACCGGTTCGGTGTGCCTGTCTCGCACCTGGCCACCGGCACCGGCTCGGTCGGGGTGGCGCAGCAGCTGCTCCAGGCCACGTCGGGCCCGGGGGACGAGGTCATCTATGCCTGGCGCTCCTTCGAGGCGTACCCGATCATCACGCAGGTCAGCGGCGCGACCTCGGTGAAGGTGCCGCTGACCGACGGTGATGTGCACGATCTGGACGCGATGGCAGACGCGATCACCGACCGGACGCGCCTGATCTTCGTCTGTAATCCGAACAACCCGACAGGCACGGTGGTCCGCAGGGCCGAGCTCGAGCGGTTCCTGGACCGGGTGCCGAGCGATGTGCTGGTGGTGCTCGACGAGGCGTACAAGGAGTTCATCCGGGACGTCGAGGTGCCGGACGGCATCGAGATCTACCGGGACCGGCCCAACGTCGCGGTGCTGAGGACCTTCTCCAAGGCGTACGGCCTGGCCGGCCTGCGCGTCGGGTTCGCGGTGGCGCATGAGCCGGTTGCGGCCGCGCTGCGGAAGACGGCCGTCCCCTTCGGGGTCAGCCAGCTCGCACAGGACGCGGCCGTCGCCTCGCTCCGCGCCGAGGACGAGCTGATGGGGCGGGTAGGCACGCTGGTCTGCGAGCGCATCCGGGTGTACGAGGAGCTGGTGCGACAGGGCTGGACCGTTCCGGAGTCCCAGGCCAACTTCGTCTGGCTGCGGCTCGGGGACCGTACGGTCGACTTCGCGGCGGCGTGCGCGCGGGCCGGTGTGGTGGTCCGGCCGTTCGCGGGTGAGGGAGTGCGGGTCACGATCGGGGAGTCCGAGGCCAATGACGTGTTCCTCAAGGTGACGGAGTCGTACCGCCAGGAGTGGTGAGCGGCGGGCGCGGCCGCTGCGGATCCTTCCGGCCGTAGCCGTTCCGACGTTCCTGTGTGGGCCGGTGGCCCCGGACCTCGACTGCCGAGGTCCGGGGCCACCGTGCTGTGCGGTGCCGGGGGCCCGGCTGTCCGGATGGTCCGGGAAGGCCCCCCCGATCGAACGTTCCGAAAGCGTGTGCGCCATAATGCTTGTGAATGTGAACGCGTTCACAAGCGTGTCCCGGTTCCTCCCCTGATCAGGGGATAAAGAGGGGCAAGGTGCCCCTGTGAACACGGCCCCGTAAGGAGAACGACGACGTGGACCTGGCTCTGGCGCCGGAAACCCTGGCGCGATGGCAATTCGGCATTACGACCGTCTACCACTTCCTGTTCGTCCCTCTGACGATCTCCCTCGCCGCGCTCACCGCCGGCCTGCAGACCGCCTGGGTGCGGACCAACAACGAGAAGTACCTCAGAGCCACGAAGTTCTGGGGGAAGCTCTTCCTGATCAACATCGCCATGGGTGTCGTCACCGGCATCGTCCAGGAGTTCCAGTTCGGCATGAACTGGTCGGACTACTCCCGTTTCGTCGGCGACATCTTCGGTGCCCCGCTCGCCTTCGAGGCGCTGATCGCGTTCTTCTTCGAGTCCACCTTCATCGGGTTGTGGATCTTCGGCTGGGACAAGCTGCCGAAGAAGATCCATCTCGCCTGCATGTGGATGGTCTCCATCGGCACCATCCTCTCCGCGTACTTCATCCTGGCGGCCAACTCCTGGATGCAGCACCCGGTCGGCTATCGCATAAACGAGGAACGCGGCCGCGCGGAGCTCACCGACTTCTGGCGTGTGCTCACGCAGAACACCGCGCTCACCCAGTTCTTCCACACCATCACGGCCGCGTTCCTCGTCGGCGGCGCCTTCATGGTCGGCATCGCCGCGTTCCACCTGGCCCGCAAGAAGCACATCCCCGTCATGCGGACGTCCCTGCGGCTCGGGCTCGTCACCGTCGTGATCGCCGGCATGCTGACCGCCGTCAGCGGTGACCGGCTGGGCAAGGTGATGTTCAAGCAGCAGCCGATGAAGATGGCCGCCGCCGAGGCGCTGTGGGACGGGCAGAATGCCGCGCCCTTCTCGATCTTCGCGTACGGAGATGTCAGCAAGGGCCACAACTCCGTGGAGATCTCGATCCCCGGGGTGCTGTCCTTCCTCGCCGACGACACCTTCGACTCGTACGTCCCCGGCATCAACGACATCAACAAGGCCGAGCAGGAGAAGTACGGCCCCGGCGACTACCGGCCCAACATTCCGGTCGCCTTCTGGAGCTTCCGCTGGATGATCGGCTTCGGCATGGCGTCCTTCGGCCTCGGTCTGCTCGGACTGTGGCTGACCCGGAAGAAGTTCATGCTGCCGGCGGCGATGCGGACCGGTGAGGATGAGGTGCCCAATCTGGTCCTGTTCAGGAACAAGGCGCTGAGTCCCAAGCTCACCAAGCTCTACTGGCTCGTCGCCCTGTGGACCCTGCTCTTCCCGCTGATCGCCAACTCCTGGGGTTGGATCTTCACCGAGATGGGGCGTCAGCCCTGGGTCGTCTACGGCGTGCTCCAGACCCGCGACGCGGTCTCCCCCGGTACCTCGCAGGGCGAGGTAATCCTCTCGATGACCGTCTTCACCCTGCTCTACGCGGTGCTCGCCGTGATCGAGGTCAGACTGCTCGTGAAGTACATCAAGGCCGGACCGCCGGAACTCACGGAGGCCGACCTCAACCCGCCCACCAAGATCGGCGGTCATGACGACCAGGACGCCGACCGCCCGATGGCCTTCTCCTACTGAGAGCAGAGGAGCTGAGAGATGGAACTCCACGACGTCTGGTTCGTACTCATCGCCGTCCTCTGGATCGGCTACTTCTTCCTGGAGGGATTCGACTTCGGTATCGGTGTCCTCACCAAGGTGCTGGCCCGCGACCGCAAGGAACGCCGGGTACTGATCAACACGATCGGTCCCGTATGGGACGGCAACGAGGTCTGGCTGCTCAGCGCGGGCGGCGCGACCTTCGCCGCCTTCCCCGAGTGGTACGCCACGCTCTTCTCCGGGTTCTACCTGCCGCTGCTGATCATTCTGCTCTGCCTGATCGTGCGCGGAGTCGCCTTCGAGTACCGGTCGAAGCGGCCCGAGGAGAAGTGGCAGACCAACTGGGAACACGCGATCTTCTGGACCTCGCTGATCCCGGCCGTGCTCTGGGGCGTGGCCTTCGGCAACATCGTGCGCGGCGTGAAGATCGATGCCGACATGGAGTACGTCGGTAATTTCTGGGACCTGCTCAACCCGTACGCCCTCCTCGGCGGACTGGTCACGCTCTTCCTCTTCACCTTCCACGGCACGGTGTTCGCCGGGCTCAAGACGGTCGGAGACATCAGGGAACGGGCCCGCAAGCTGGCACTCAAGCTGGGACCGGTCACCGCGGTCCTCGCGCTGGTCTTCCTGATCTGGACCCAGGTGGACAACGGTGACAGCTGGAGCCTGCTGGCCATGATCGTCGCGGCCGGGGCGCTGGTCGCCGCGATCGTCGCGGTCGCGGCCGGGCGCGAGGGCTGGTCGTTCGCGCTCTCGGGCCTGACCATCGTGGCCGCGGTCGCCATGCTGTTCCTGACGCTCTTCCCGAACGTCATGCCGTCCTCGCTGAACGACGCCTGGAACCTCACGGTCACCAACGCCTCGTCCACCCCGTACACCCTGACGATCATGACCTGGTGCGCGGGCATCGCCACTCCCCTCGTCCTGCTCTACCAGAGCTGGACCTACTGGGTGTTCCGCAAGCGCATCGGTACCCAGCACATCGCCGACGTGCACTGATCGCACCGGCCGCAGCGAGCTCTCTGGGGGCTGTTTCACGTGAAACCGATCGACCCGCGTCTGCTCCGGTACGCCCGGGCCACCCGCCTCTTCCTGGCTGCCGTGGTGGCACTCGGGCTCGTCGGGGCGGCGCTGGTGATCGCCCAGGCGATGCTCATCGCCGAAGTGGTGGTGGGCGGATTCGAGGAGGGCCTGTCCCTTCCCGGACTCCGCACACCCCTGCTGCTGCTCGCCGCGGTCGCGGTGGGCCGCGCCCTGGTGGCCTGGCTCACCGAACTCGCCGCGTACCGCGCCGGTGCGGCGGTCAAGTCCGAGCTGCGCGGCCGGCTCATGGAGCGGGCCGCGCAGCTCGGCCCCGACTGGCTGAGCGGTCAGCGCACCGGCTCGCTGGTGGCGCTCGCCACCCGGGGCGTCGACGCGCTCGACGACTACTTCGCGCGCTATCTGCCACAGCTGGGGCTCGCTGTGGTGGTGCCGCTCGCGGTCCTGGCCAGGATCGTCACGGAGGACTGGGTCTCCGCCGCGATCATCGTGGTCACACTGCCGCTCATCCCGCTCTTCATGATTCTGATCGGCTGGGCCACACAGTCCCGGATGGACCGTCAGTGGCGGCTGCTCTCGCGGCTCTCGGGGCACTTTCTCGATGTGGTCGCCGGACTTCCGACGCTGAAGGTCTTCGGGCGCGCCAAGGCGCAGGCCGAATCGATCCGCACCATCACCTCGCAGTATCGGCAGGCCACCCTGCGGACCCTGCGGGTCGCGTTCCTGTCGTCCTTCGCCCTGGAACTCCTGGCGACCCTGTCGGTGGCCCTGGTCGCCGTGACCATCGGGATGCGGCTCGTCCACGGCGAACTGGACCTCTACACCGGTCTGGTGATCCTCATCCTGGCGCCGGAGGCGTATCTGCCCATCCGGCAGGTCGGGGCGCAGTACCACGCGGCCGCGGAGGGACTCTCCGCCGCGGAGGAGATCTTCTCGGTCCTGGAGACCGAGCCCCGGGCGGCCGGCACACAGGACGTCCCCGCGACGCCGAGGCTGGAGCTCGACGGGGTGACGGTCCGCCACCCGGGCCGTACCGAACCCTCGCTGGACGATGCCTCCCTGGTGGTGGAGCCGGGTGAGACCGTCGCCCTCGTCGGCCCCAGCGGAGTCGGCAAGTCCACGCTCCTCCATGTGGTGCTGAGCTTCGCGGTGCCCGACGAGGGACGCATACGGATCGGCGGGACCGATCTGGCCGAGCTCTCCCCGGAACGCTGGCGCGAACAGATCGCCTGGGTGCCGCAGCGTCCGCATCTCTTCGCCGGCACGATCGCCGAGAACGTACGGCTGGCCCGCCCTGACGCGGACGACGAAGCGGTATCGGCGGCGCTGCGGGACGCGGGCGCGTCCGGCTTCGTCGCGGACCTCCCGGAGGGTGCGCGGACGCTGCTCGGTGAGGACGGTGCCGGGCTCTCGGCGGGGCAGCGGCAGCGGCTCGCCCTGGCCCGCGCGTTCCTCGCCGACCGGCCGCTGCTCCTGCTCGACGAGCCGACCGCGAGCCTCGACGGCGAGACGGAGGCGGGGATCGTCGAGGCGGTACGGAGACTGGCGGCGGGACGGACCGTACTCCTCGTCGTCCACCGTCCGGCGCTGCTGTCGGTTGCCGACCGTGTGGTGACGCTGGAGCCGCGGGAAGCGCGAAGCCGCGCAGACGTAGCCGTGGACGCGGGGCGCCCGATGGTGCCGCGGCCCGGGGGGCCGGCCCCTGCCTCGTCTGCTTCGTCCGGTGAGCCGGACGGCACGGGGGAGATCCTCAAGGACACCGCTCCGAGGGCGGGGCACGTCCTGGCCCGGGTCCGGGAGGCCGCCGGTGCGCAGCACCGGAAGCTGGGGCTGGCCCTGCTGCTGGGCAGCCTCGCCGTGGGCTCGGCCGTCGGGCTGATGGCCGTGTCGGGGTGGTTGATCTCCCGCGCCTCCGAACAGCCGCCGGTGCTCTATCTGATGGTCGCCGTCACCGCGACCCGCGCCTTCGGTATCGGCCGCGCGGTCTTCCGGTACGCCGAGCGCCTCGTCTCGCACGACGCGGTGCTCAGGATGCTCGCGGAGCTGCGGGTCGCCGTGTACCGGGGACTGGAGCGGATCGCTCCGGCCGGTCTGCGTACGACGCGGCGCGGCGACCTGCTGTCACGCCTCGTGGCCGATGTGGACGCGCTGCAGGACTACTGGCTGCGCTGGCTGCTGCCCGTGGGGACCGCGGTCGTCGTCGGTACCGCGGCTGCCGGATTCACCGGCTGGCTGCTCCCGGAGGCGGGCGTCGTCCTCGCCGTCGGCCTTCTCCTCGCCGGGGTGGGCGTGCCCCTGGTCAGCGGGGCGTGTGCCCGTCACGTGGAACGCCAACTGGCGCCCGCGCGGGCCATGCTGGCCACCCGGGTCACCGATCTGCTCAGCGGGACGGCCGAACTGACCGTCGCCGGCGCGCTGCCCGCCCGTAGCCGGCAGGTGCGCGAGGCGGACGGCGTCCTCACCCGGATCGCCTCCCGTGCGGCGACCGCGACCGCGCTCGGCGGCGGGCTCTCCGCCCTGATCTGCGGCCTCACGGTGGTCGGTGCCGCACTCGTCGCCCTCCCGGCGGTGCACGACGGACGGCTGGCGGGCGTGGCGCTCGCGGTGGTGGTGCTGACCCCGCTGGCGGCCTTCGAGGCGGTGACGGGGCTGCCGCTCGCCGTGCAGTACCGCCAACGCGTGAAGCGGAGCGCGGAGCGCGTGTACGAGGTGCTGGACGCCCCGGTGCCGGTACGCGAGCCCGTCAGCCCCGCTGCCGCGCCCGAGTCGCCGTTCCCGCTGGAGGTGCGGGGGCTGTCGGCCCGATACGCGGGAGCGCGGCGGGACGCCCTGGAGGCCGTCGATCTGACGATCTTGCCCGGCAGGCGTATCGCCGTGGTCGGGCCCTCGGGCTCGGGCAAGTCGACACTCGCCCAGGTCCTGCTCCGCTTCCTGGACGCACGGGCCGGGACGTACCGGATCGGCGGTGTCGAGGCCTGCGAACTGGACGGCGACACCGTCCGGGCGTACGTGGGGCTGTGTGCCCAGGACGCCCATGTCTTCGACAGCTCCATCCGCGAGAATCTGCGTCTCGCCCGTACCGGAGCGACGGACGGTGAACTGCGGGACGCGCTCGCGCAGGCCCGGCTGCTGGACTGGGCCGATGCGCTGCCGGACGGGCTCGACACCCTGGTGGGTGAACACGGCGCCCGGCTCTCAGGCGGCCAGCGGCAGCGGCTCGCGCTGGCCCGCGCGCTCCTCGCCGACTTCCCCGTGCTCGTCCTGGACGAGCCCGCGGAGCACCTCGATCTGGCGACGGCCGACGCGCTGACCGCGGACCTGCTGACTGCCACCCGGGGCCGTACGACCGTCCTGATCACCCACCGGCTGGAGGGACTCGACGCCGTCGACGAGGTGCTCGTGCTGGACGCGGGCCGCGTGGTGCAGCGTGGTGCGTACGCCGATCTCGCGGGTGTGGACGGGCCCTTGCTGCGGATGCTGGAACGCGAGCGGGAGAGCGTGCACGCCTGACGGAGGGGGCAGGCCGGGGCCGGTCGGGCCCTGCCCGACTTTCCTCGCCAAATGGGACTTATTAGGCTCGGTGCATGGCAGAGCCGGACCCGAAGGACTCACTCGAAGCCGCGACCCGGGCGACGCGCAGCCTGCAGGGTCTCTCCACCGAACTCACCGCCCGCGTCCCGCAACTGCTGGAGGCCATGCGTTCGGTCGGCACCGGCCTGGAACTGCACACCACTCTCGACCGCATCTGCGAGACCGCGGCCGAGCTCGCCGGTGCCCGCTACGCCGCCATCGGTGTCGTCGACGACACCGGGGAGGGACTGTCCGACTTCGTCACTTACGGAGTGCCGGAGGACGTGGCCCGGGAGATCGGACACCGGCCCGACGGGCAGAAGGGGCTCCTCGGCGCGCTGATCCACGATCCCGTAGCGCTCCGGCTGGCCGATCTGGCCGCCGACCCGAGGTCCGCCGGATTTCCGCCCGCCCATCCGCTGATGCGTACGTTCCTCGGGGTGCCGATCCGCGTACAGGGCGAGATCTTCGGCAATCTCTATCTGGCGGAGAAGCACGGCGCGACCGAGTTCAACGACTACGACCTGCACATGGTGCGAGTGCTCGCCACCGAGGCCGGGATCGCCATCGGCAACGCCCGGCTGTACGAGGCGGCGCGGCAGCGCGAGCGGTGGATCGACGGCTCGGTGGCCGTCACGACCGCGCTCCTCTCCGGTGGTGACGCCGACGACGCGCTGTCGGTCGTCGCGGAACAGGCCCGTCGTCTCGCCGATTCCGCAGCGGGGATCGTGCTTCTGCCGACGGCGGAGGGCGGGCTGGAGATCGTCGCGGTCTCCGCCGAGGACCCGTCCGATTCGCTGGGAGTCATCATTCCGCCGGAGAGCCCCGTCGTGGCGATGCTCCTCGACGGTCAGGCCGTCTTCGTGGACGACTCGGCCTCCGACGGGCGCATGGTCACGAGGCTGGCCGACCGGTTCGGCCCGATCATGCTGCTGCCCCTGCACAGCGGCGGGCGGGTGCTCGGCGCGCTCGCCACCCCGCGAGGCCGGGGCGAACGCCCCTTCACCGAGTCGGAGCGGACGCTCGCCACCCAGTTCGCCTCGCAGGCCGCACTCGCGCTGATGATGGCCGAGGCGCAGCGCGACCGCGAACGGCTCGCGGTGTACGAGGACCGGGACCGGATCGCCCGTGACCTCCACGACCTTGTCATCCAACGGCTGTTCGCCACCGGAATGATGCTGGAGAGCGCTCAGCGCAGGTCGGTGGTGCCCGAGTTGCAGACCGGGGTCGGGCGGGCCGTCGACGAGCTGGACGTGACGATCCAGGAGATCCGGACGGCCATCTTCGCGCTCCAGCAGGAACCGGCCGAGGCGCCTTCGGGGCTGCGCACCCGCGTCCTGCGGGAGATCAACATGGCCGCCGTGCCGCTGGGCTTCAAGCCTTCGCACCACTTCGTCGGCCCGGTCGATTCACTCGTGGGTGAACTCACCGGGAAGAACCTCCTCGCGGCCCTGCGCGAGGCACTGTCCAACGCGTTCCGGCATGCCGGTGCTTCCCTGATCGATGTGGTCGTCGACGCGACCGTCACCCTGCCGGACGGGCGCGAAGGGGTACGTCTCTCGGTCGCCGACGACGGCGTGGGCATCCCGGAGGGCGGGCGGCGCAGTGGTCTGCGCAACCTGGCCCGCCGCGCGGAGTCACTGGGCGGAGCGAGCTGGTTCGGCCCCGGGATCGGGGAGGACGGGGGCGGTGCGACGGTGGTGTGGGAGGCGCCCCTCTGAGGGCTGTGCTCCGGAATCGGGCCCGGCGGCACGCTCTGCGACCGGTCCGGCGGCCGGCCCGGCGGCTGCGCCGAGGTAGGCCGGTTGGCCGTACGACACCTCGGGGTCCCGGGATTCGGGGCCGGCCGGTGTGACGATCCGGTAATGCCTTCCGCTGTGCTGTGTCATTGTCGCCGGAAACGCCGCTGCCGTCGGCGGCGCGAGCGGCTGGTCGTGCTGCTGCTCTGCGCGTTGTCGGCCCTGGCCGTCCTGTCGGCGGCGCCCGGGCCGGGCGCGATGGCCGTGCCGGTTCCGGCCGTGCCGCTGTCCGCTGCGCGGGTCGATCCGGTACCTGGTCCGGTACCTGGTCCGGCGCCCGGTCCGTCGTTCGATCCTCGGTCCGGGCCGATGCCCGGATTTGCTACGGGGGTCGTGGTCGCCCGGCTGTTCCAAGAGGCGGCGCAGGCCACCGATACGTACGAGAAGGGCAGACGCGCATCGGTGGCGCAGCGGGCGAAGGCCGTGCGCCTCGACGGGCTCCTCGCCGGGCAGCGGCGCGTACTCGCGGCGATCCACTCGGACCTCGGCCGGGTCGCCCGCGCCGAGTACCGGACCGGCGGTGTCGGCTTCTCGTACACCGCGCAACTGCTGCTCGCCGACAATCCCCAGGAGTTGCTGCGAGGCCGCCAACTGGCCTGGCAGGCCGACAGGGCCGTGACCCGTCTGCTGGAACGCGCTCAGCACGCCGAACGCACGCTGGCTGACGGAGAGCGCAGGGCCAGGTCCGCCTGGCACACCCTGGACAGCGCCCTTGTGCGGCTGGCCGCGGTCAAACGCGGCATCGCGGCCAAGCTGGCGTCAGCGCAGCAGCAGCTCCAGAGCGAGGCGGACCGCAGTGTCGCGGCGGGGAAGTGCGCCGGCGCCGTACGGATCGAGCAGCCGGGCGGGTGGGACAGTGGGCCGAGCTGGGTGGCGCCGGTGGAGAAGTACGCGCTCTCGGCGGGATTCGACAGCGTCGGCGAGCACTGGGCGAGCCGGCACACCGGGCAGGACTTCGCCGTGGGCATCGGCACGCCGGTGCGCTCGGTCGGCGAGGGCCGGGTGGTCTCGGTCTCCTGCGGCGGCGCGTTCGGCGTCGAGGTCGTGGTGGGGCACCCGGGCGGCTACTACACGCAATACGCACATCTGGCGGGCGTCACGGTGGACCAGGGGGAACGGGTCCGGGCGGGGCAGTGGGTCGGACAGTCGGGAACGAGCGGGAACTCGACCGGGCCGCACCTTCATTTCGAGGTGCGGCTCACGCCTCTTCTCGGGTCGGGCGTCGATCCGGTGCGCTGGCTGCGCGAGCACGGCGTGACGCTCTGACGGGCGGGCCGCCGGGCGGCGGCCACCACTGAGGGGCGGTCAGCGGGCGGCGAGAATCCGCTCGATGACGACGGCCACGCCGTCCTCGTTGTTCGTGACGGTCCTGCCGGAAGCGGCGGCCAGCGCGTCGGGGTGGGCGTTGCCCATCGCGTACGAGGCGCCCGCCCAGCCCAGCATCTCCACGTCGTTGGGCATGTCACCGAACGCGACGACCTCGGCCGGATCGATGCCGCGCTCGGCGCAGCAGAGCGCGAGGGTGCTGGCCTTGGAGACACCCGGTCCGCTGACCTCCAGGAGGGCCGTGGGGCTGGACCGGGTGATGGAGGCCAGGTCGCCGGCGGCGCTGCGGGCCAGCGCGAGGAACGCGTCCGGGGCCAGCTCGGCGTGGTGGGCCAGGAGCTTCAGCACCGGGGCGCCGGAGCCCGGGGACTCCGCCTGGAGCAGCTTCTCGGCGACGGCGACGGTGGCACCCGGGTCCAGGTGGAACGGCGGATAGGCCGGTTCGTAGTGGATGCCGGTGGTGAACTCGACGGCGAACGAGGTGCCCGGGGCGACCTCGCGCAGCGTACGGACGGCCGCGAGGGCGGCGTCCCGCTCCAGCGGCCGGACCATGAGCGGCTTGCCGTCGGCACGCAGATCGACGACGGCTGCGCCGTTCGCACAGATCGCCATGCCGTGACCGTGGACGTGGTCGCTGACGACGTCCATCCATCGGGCGGGGCGGCCGGTGACGAAGAAGACCTCGATCCCGGCCTCCTCGGCCGCCGCGAGGGCTGCGACCGTGCGGTCCGACAGGGTCTTGTCGTCGCGCAGCAGTGTGCCGTCCAGGTCGGTGGCGATCAGCCGGGTTACGGCAGGCAGGGGCGAGTCGGTAGCTGAGGTCACAGGGTCATTCTCCCGTACGGGAGTGCACGGGTGTGCGGAGGGGCGCACATGTGAGGGGCACACGCCTCTGAGCAGCAGAACATGTCAGCGGCATGTGCCCGGGGATACATGGACGGAATGTCAGCCGAGCTGGGCCAGTCCTTCGGTGGCGATCCGCTCGAAGACTTTCTCGTCGGCGGCGAAATCGGAGCCGGGGACCGGCCAGTGGAGCACGATCTCGGTGAACCCCAGCTCGAAGTGTGTTCCCGCGAAGTCCACGAACGCGTCGAAGGAGTCCAGTGGGCGGTCCGGGGTGAAGCCGGTGAGAAGGATCTTGTCCAGCTCCGTGGTGTCCCGGCCGACCGCGGCGCCTGCTGCGACGAGCCCGTCGAGCTGCCGGCGCAGGGCAGCCACGGACTGCTCCGGCGTACCCGTCTCGTACAGCTTCGGATCACCGGTGGTCACCCACCCCTGGCCGTACCGCGCGGCGAGCTTCTGCCCGCGCGGGCCGGTGGCGGCGATCGCGAAGGGGAGCCGTGGGCGCTGCACACAACCGGGGATGTTCCGGGCCTCGTTGGCCGTATAGAACTCGCCCTCGTACGTGACCGAGGGCTCCCGCAGCAGCTGATCGAGCAGCGGGACGAACTCGGCGAAGTGGTCGGCACGTTCGCGAGGCGTCCACGGGTCCTCGTCGGTCCGGCGCAGTGTCGTGGCGTCGAAGCCGTTGCCCCCGGCGCCGATCCCGAGGGTGATGCGTCCGTCGGATACGTCGTCGAGCGTGATGAGGTCCTTGGCGAGCGTCACCGGATGACGGAAGTTGGGCGAGGTGATGAGGGTGCCGAGGCGCATCCGCTCAGTGGCGGCAGCCGCGGCGGTAAGCGTCGGGACCGCACCGAACCAGGGCCCGTCGCGGAAGGTCCGCCAGGCCAGATGGTCGTAGGTGTACGCGGCGTGGAAACCGAGGTTCTCGGCCCGCTGCCAGACCTTCCGGCCTTCGCTCCAGCGGTGGATGGGCAGGATGAGGGTGCTCAAATGCATACATGCGACGATACGGCTGAGTCGTCGGGCTGTGGTGCAGGGGTGCGGCGCAGGTGTCGGTGCGGGGTTGCCGCCCCGGACCCGGGCGGGGTTGCCGCCCCGGACCCGGGGGGCGAGGCTGGAAAGGGACGCGGCCGGTCACTCCCCGCGCGTGAGCGCACGGCGCCGGGCGCTGTTCACCGGAAGGATGAAGCGCCATGAGGATGCTGCTCACCGCTCGGATGGACACCGAGCGCGCGAACCGCGCCGTCTCCGACGGAACGCTGCCCAAGCTCATCGACGACATCGTGGAAACCCTCAAGCCCGAAGCGGCCTACTTCACGCCGGTGGAGGGCGACCGCACCTGCATGCTCGTCTTCGACATGGAGGAGTCCGCCCAGATGCCCCCGATCTCCGAGCCGTTCTTCCTGGCAGGGGCCAAGGTCAGCATCCAACCGGTCATGAACCTCGACGATCTCCGCAAGGGCCTCGGCAACCTGGCGCGGTAGCTCCGCGCTCAGCCGGGCGCACCCGCTCAGTCGCGCATACGCAGGAACTCCGGTGGTACGGCGTCGGTGAGCCAGACCCCGTTGGCGCTGACGTGAAAGGTGTGACCCGCCCGGTGCATCGCCCCCGCGTCCACCGCCAGGACGACGGGCCGGCCGCGACGGGCGCCGACACGGGTCGCCGTCTCGCGGTCCGGTGAGAGGTGGACATGGTGGCGGTCCATGGGGCGCAGCCCTTCGGCGCGGATCGAGTCCAGGGCATGGGCGACAGTCCCGTGGTAGAGGTACGCGGGCGGCTCGGCCGGGGGCAGTCCGAGGTCCACGGGGACGGTGTGGCCCTGGTTCGCCCGGATGCGGTCGCCGTCCACGGTGAAGCGCCGTTTGTCGTTGGCCGCGACGACATGGTCGAGCTCGCTGCGGGTGACGGCGAATCCCTGCCGGGCCGTCGCCCGCAGGAGATCGTCGATCCGCACCCAGCCCTGGGCGTCGAGTGTGATGCCGATGCGTTCCGGCTGGTGCCTGAGGTGGCGCGAAAGGTATTTGGACACCTTGACGGTGCGTCCTTCATCCATCCGGTCAGGGTGCCCAAGGCACACGTCCCGGCGCACCCGATTTCTTCCCCCTCTTTCCCCGTCGGATCTTTCTGGGAGTAAGGGCGGCGCGCAGGTTTGATCCACAGCCAACTGCGGTTATCCACAGGCGGTTTGGCGATTCTGTGGACAAGTAGTGGGCGAGAAAGGCTATTTGGTCAACTTACGTGTCTTTTGCGTGAGATGCCGCTAGAGCGTCCAATGTCCGGGCCTGTACCTCGCGTTCGGTGGCGGTCGCAACGAACGCCTCCACGCGCTCCGCGCCAACCAGTGCCTGCACAGCGCGCATTGTTTCGGCCGGCAGGAGCACGGGACGGGGCGCGTCGTCGTCGGTCAGCTCCTCGGAGCCCAGATGGTGATGCAGGTGCCGGGTGGCGAACAGGCGCATCGCACGGGCCAGTTCCGCGTCGACCGTCTGCTGGGCGAGCGGGCGGAGCCGCCGCACCATCGACGCCGCTTCCGCCGCGTCGGCATCCGTCGGTGGACGATGACCGAGATAGCGGGCGAAGACATGCTCGGTGGTGAACTCCAGGAAACGGGAGGCGATGTGCTCGACCTGGCCCCGAAGTTCCCGCAGATGACCGGAGATTGCGGAGAGCGGCACCCCTGCCGCGTACAACTCCACTGCCACCGACAGCTCTTGTGGGCTCGGCACCAGGAACTCGTCCTCCTTGCCTGGGACGCGTTCGAGCACACCGAGAGCCACCGCCTCGTCGACGGCCGCCTCGTCCGGCGTCGAACCGAACCGCAGGTCGAGTTCGGCGCGGGTGATCCGGCCTTCCTCCTCGTCGGTCCACGGGCCGTGCACCTCGGCGACCAGGCCGAGCACTCCGCCCAGACCGCGACCCGCGTCCCACGCCTCCAGCAACTCCTTGATGCTGGCCAGGGTGTAGCCGCGGTCCAGGAGATCTGCGATCTGCCGCAGCCGGGCCAGGTGCGTGTACCGGTAGACGTTGGCCCGGCCGCGCCGCTCCGGTGTGGGCAGCAGCCCGCGGTCCTGGTAGGCGCGGATGGTGCGGACCGTGGCACCGCTGGCATGGGCCAGGTCCTCGATCCGGTACTCGGTGGCCGGCCGGCTCTCCGTGGCCGACGGCACGCTCCCGCCCCCGGTCACAGCGGCGGCTTCAGACGGGCGATGCCGCGCAGCACCCCGGGGCTCACCCGGGACAGCAGCAGGGCACCCCTGGCCTCCGGGGTGACCGGCACGACGGCCTGATTGCGCACCACGGCCTTGAGGATCGCGTCGGCGACCTTCTCCGGCGGGTAGTTCCGCAGCCCGTAGAGCCTGCTGGTCCGGCTCCGGAGGCGCTTCTCCTCCGCCGCGTCCGTGCCGGCGAACCGCGTGGTCGCCGTGATGTTGGTGTTGACGATGCCGGGGCAGATCGCGCTGACCCCGATGGACTTCTCGGCCAGCTCGGCCCGCAGGCACTCGCTGAGCATCAGCACGGCCGCCTTGGACGTGCTGTACGCGGGCAGGGCCCGCGAGGGCTGGTAGGCCGCCGCGGAGGCCGTGTTGACGATATGGCCGCCCTGGCCGCGGTCGGCCATCTGCTTGCCGAAGATCCGGCAACCGTGAATGACCCCCCACAGATTGACGTCGAGGACGTTCTTCCAGTCCTCGCTCGTCGTCTCCAGGAAGGAGCCGGACAGACCTATCCCCGCGTTGTTGACCAGCACGTCGACGATGCCGTACTCCCGGGCGACCTTTTCGGCGAGCTTCTCCATCGCCTGCTCGTCGCTGACGTCGACGGTCTCGCCCCAGGCGGCCGGAGAGCCGATCAGCAGGGCCATCTCCGCCGTCCGGGCCGCTCCCTCCCCGTCGCGGTCCACCGCCACCACCCGGGCGCCCGCCTCGGCGAACGCGAAGGCCGTGGCCCGGCCGATCCCCCCGGCCGCCCCTGTCACCAGGACCAGCTGCCCGCCGAACCGGTCGGCGTGGGCCCCGGTCGCCACGGGACCCTGCACCGGCAGGCCGTCCCGCTGCGCCGTCTCGTTGGCCGTGACGAACTCGCTGATCCAGGCGGACAGCTGGTCCGGCCTGGTGCGGGGCACCCAGTGCTTGGCCGGCAACGACCGGCGTACCAACTGCGGAGCCCACAGCTCCAGTTGGTCGTAGAGCGACTCGGAGAGGAAGAAGTCCTCGGTCGGAGTGATCAGTTGGACCGGAACATGTGCGTACGCGTCGGTCCGGGGCCTGCGCAGCCGGGGGCGGACGTTGTCACGGTAGAGCCAGGCCCCGTGTGCGGCGTCCTGGGGCAGCGAAGGTGTCGGATAGCCGTCCGCGGGCACCTTCTCCATGCGCTGGAGTATCCGCGGCCACTGCTTGCCGAGCGGCCCCCGCCAGGCGAGCTCCGGCAGGACCGGGGTATGCAGCATGTACACGTACCAGGACTTGGCGCCCTGCCCCATCAGCTGGCCGACCCTGCGCGGCGTGGGCCGGCTCATGCGCTGCTTGATCCAGTGGCCGAAGTGGTCGAGCGAAGGGCCGGACATGGAGGTGAAGGAGGCGATTCGCCCCTCGGTCCGCTTGACCGTGGCGAACTCCCACGCCTGCACCGAACCCCAGTCGTGCCCCACGACGTGCACCGGCCGGTCGGGGCTCACCGCGTCCGCGACGGCCAGGAAGTCGTCCGTGAGCTTCTCCAGCGTGAAACCGCCCCGCAGGGGAGAGGGAGCCGTCGACCTGCCGTGGCCGCGTACGTCGTACAGCACGACGTGCCACTCCTCGGCCAGCCGTGAAGCCACCTCCGACCAGACCTCCTTGCTGTCCGGGTAGCCGTGCACCAGCACGACCGTCGGACTGGAGGCGTCGCCCAACTCGGCAACGCACAGCTCGATTCCGCCCGTGCGGACCCAGCGCTCGCGCGCTTCACGCAGCTTCATGCCGCCACCTTCTCCTCTGCCCAGCGCCGCACGTGCGGCAGATCGTCGTCGAGCCAGAACGCGCTCTGTTCGGGGTCCTTGGAGTCGGTGACGACCAGGATCTCCTCGAACTTCGCACCCGTACCCCGGAATCCGAGGTGCGGTTCGACCGCCCACAGCCCCGGCTGCGGCAGGTGGTCGGAGAAGCGGTACGGGCTCCACAGCGGCGACCAGCCGTCCCGGTGGCCGTGCAGGGCGTCGCTCGCGAGCCCCTTGAGTGACTGGGTGCCGAATCCGAAGACATGCGGTGACCAGCGCCGTTCGGTCACGCGGTCGACCTTGTGGGCGATGACGCCGAAGGGGTACGCCCGGTGCCGGTTCGCGTACCCCTGTCTGATCATGAGGCGTTCCACGTCCTCGTAGATCTCGCGCAGGGAGCGCCGCTCTCGGACCTCGCGCAGAATCAGCTCGCGGTGGACTTCCAGATCGGCCAGCAGCCTGTCGTGCAGCGGGCTGAGCCCGAGACAGCCGGAATAGCCGATGTCCGCGGTGAATCCCTTGTAGACCGGGGCCATGTCGAGGATGAACGGCATCCCCGGCTCGAGCTTCCGGTTGGTCGGGAAGAACTGCAGCGGCACCTTGAAGCCCGCGAACGCCGTGCGGTCCCCGAACCAGGCGAACGGGAGGTGGAACCAGTCCCGCACACCGCGCTCGCGCAGCCAGTCGCGCTGCATCCGCGCGGCCTCGCGCTCCGTCACCCCCGGCCTGAGCTGAGCGGCGACCGCCTCCGCGCAGTCGTACGCGAGGCGTTGCACCTCTCTGAACCCCCGCAGTTCCGGGGCCTTTTCGTCCTTCGCTGCCGAGGTCATGCGACCGTCCGTTCCCTGACGTGTGCGGTACGTGCCCGTAACGTGACACTGATGAATGTGACAATGTCCGGCGGCTACGTCAAGGGGTGCGCGGAGGCCTGTGGACAACTGTGGGAGCGGGCCGGAGCGGAATCCTGACGTCCTCCCTTGTGGGGTCCCCCTACGGGTCCGTACGCCTGGAGTCTGACGCGGATACAGCCGTCAGGTCTGACGACCGCTGTGGTCCACGCCACTACCTTCGAAGACGTGACTGTGATCGTGACCGAAAGCCTGAGCAAGCGGTTCCCCCGGGTGACCGCGCTTGACCGGCTCACCCTGGACATCGGACCCGGCGTAACCGGCCTGGTGGGTTCCAACGGGGCCGGCAAGTCCACACTGATCAAGATCCTGCTGGGTCTGTCCCCCGCCACCGAAGGCCGGGCCGCGGTGCTCGGGCTCGACGTCGCCACCAGTGGCGCCGCCATCCGGGAGCGCGTCGGATACATGCCCGAGCACGACTGCCTGCCGCCCGACGTCTCGGCGACCGAGTTCGTCGTGCACATGGCCCGGATGTCCGGGCTACCTCCCACGGCGGCGCGCGAGCGCACCGCCGACACGCTGCGCCACGTCGGTCTGTACGAGGAGCGCTACCGGCCCATCGGTGGCTACTCGACCGGCATGAAACAGCGCGTGAAGCTGGCCCAGGCACTCGTCCACGACCCGCAGCTGGTGCTGCTCGATGAGCCGACCAACGGCCTGGACCCGGTCGGCCGCGACGAGATGCTCGACCTCATCCGCCGCATCCACACCGACTTCGGCATCTCCGTGCTCGTCACCTCCCACCTCCTGGGTGAACTCGAGCGCACCTGCGACCACGTGGTCGTCGTCGACGGCGGCGCCCTGCTGCGATCGAGCTCCACCAGCGACTTCACCCAGACCACCACGACCCTCGCGGTCGAGGTCACCGACAACGACACCCACCCCGACGGCACCGCCGCGCTGCGCAAGGTCCTCAACGAGGCCGGCGTCGCCCTGATCGGCCTCGACGGCCTCGACGCGGAAGGGCTGCCCGGGGCGGGCCACATCCTCCTGGTCGAAGCGACCGGCGAGGAGACGTACGACATCGTCCGCGACAGCGTCGCCGGGCTCGGACTCGGCCTCGTACGGATGGAACAGCGGCGCCACCACATCGCCGAGGTCTTCCGTACCGAAGAGGCGCCGCAAGCGGTCCGCGCGGCACACGCCGCCTCCGTCGGCGCCGCAACGCAGAAGGGGAGCGGTTCGTGATGAGCACCGAGACCGGGACCGTGACCGGGGGCGACAGCTCCCGCATCCACAACATCGGATACCGCTCCTACGACGGTCCGCGCCTGGGCCGCGCCTATGCGCGCCGCTCGCTCTTCTCGCAGTCCCTCAGGGGCTCGTTCGGGCTCGGCCGCTCCGCGAAGTCCAAGGTGCTCCCGATGCTGCTGTGCGGGGTGATGTGCCTGGTCGCACTGATCATCGTCGCGGTCGCCATCGCCACACCCAACATGACGAAACTGCCCATCAAGTACACGGCGTTCGCGATCTACCTTCAGGCGGTGATCGGGCTCTTCATCGCCGCACAGGCACCGCAGTCCGTCTCCAGGGACCTGCGGTTCAAGAGCATTCCCCTGTACTTCTCACGGCCGATCGAACGCGGCGACTACGTGGTCGCCAAGTACGCGGCCATGGCCTCGGCGCTCTTCATCCTCACCGCGACGCCGCTCGTCATCCTGTACGCGGGTTCGCTGCTCGCGAAGTTCGACTTCGCCGACCAGACCAAGGGATTCGGGCAGGGGCTGGTGTCGGTGGCGCTGCTGTCCGTCCTGTTCGCCGGTCTCGGACTGGTGATGGCCGCCCTCACCCCGCGCCGCGGCTTCGGTGTCGCCGCGGTGATCGCCGTACTGACCATCTCCTACGGGGCGGTCTCCACGGTCCAGGCCATCGCCTGGGAGACGGGGTCCAGCGGCGCGGTGCCGTGGCTGGGGCTCTTTTCGCCGATCACGCTGATCGACGGTGTCCAGACCGCGTTCCTCGGCGCCACCTCCGCCTTCCCCGGAGGGGAAGGCCCGGGAGCCGGTGCCGGAGTGGCGTACCTGATCGTTGTTCTCGCGCTCGTCGCCGGCTCCTACGCCGTGCTGATGCGCCGCTACCGGAAGGTCGGGCTGTGACCACCATCGAGATCGACCACACCTCGCGCTGGTTCGGCAATGTGGTCGCCGTCAACGACGTCAGCATGACGGTGGGCCCGGGTGTCACGGGTCTGCTCGGCCCCAACGGCGCCGGAAAGTCCACGCTGATCAACATGATGGCCGGGTTTCTCGCCCCGTCGACGGGCGAGGTCACGCTCGACGGCAGGACGATCTGGCGCAACGAGGCGGTCTACAAGGAGATCGGCATCGTGCCCGAGCGGGAAGGGATGTACGACTTCCTGACCGGCCGCGAGTTCGTCGTCGCCAATGCCGAACTGCAGGGGCTCGGCGACGAGGCGGCGCGCAAGGCCCTGGCCACCGTCGAGATGGAGCACGCGCAGGACCGCAAGATCTCGACGTACAGCAAGGGCATGCGCCAGCGCGTGAAGATGGCGTCGGCGCTGGTCCACGAGCCGTCCGTGCTGCTGCTCGACGAGCCGTTCAACGGGATGGACCCGCGGCAGCGTATGCAGCTGATGGAGCTGTTGCGGCGGATGGGCGCGGAGGGCCGTACGGTCCTGTTCTCGTCGCACATCCTCGAAGAGGTCGAGCAACTGGCCTCGCACATCGAGGTGATCGTGGCCGGCCGGCACGCCGCCTCGGGTGACTTCCGGCGCATCCGCCGACTGATGACGGACCGGCCGCACCGCTATCTCGTACGGTCCAGCGACGACCGTGCACTCGCTGCCGCGCTCATCGCCGACCCGTCCACCGCGGGCATCGAGGTCGACCTGAGCGAACGGGCCCTGCGGATCCAGGCCGTCGACTTCGGGCGCTTCACCGCGCTGCTGCCGAAGGTGGCACGCGAACACGGCATCCGGCTGCTGACCGTTTCGCCGTCCGACGAGTCCCTCGAATCGGTCTTTTCCTATCTCGTAGCGGCCTGAGTAGTGGCCTGAAAGGAGCTGTGAAGCGTCATGTACGACCCCACAGTCGCTCGGCTCACCTACCGGGCCCTGCTCGGCCGGCGCCGGGCTGCCATTCTGTTGATCCTGCCCGTGCTGCTGGTCGTCATCGCCGTCGCGGTCCGGGTGTTCGCGGGGGCCGATGACCAGGTCGCCGCCAATGTGCTGGGCGGTTTCGCCCTCGCCACGATGGTTCCGCTGATCGGTGTCATCGCGGGCACCGGAGCGATCGGGCCCGAGATCGACGACGGCTCGATCGTCTACCTCCTGGCGAAGCCGGTGAAGCGTCCGACGATCATCGTCACGAAGCTGATCGTGGCCATCGCCGTCACGATGGTGTTCTCGGCTCTGCCGACCCTGATCGCGGGCCTGATCCTCAACGGCAACGGTCAGCAGATCGCCGTGGCCTACACGATCGCGGCGCTGGTCGCCTCGATCGCGTACAGCGCGCTGTTCCTGCTGCTCGGTACGGTCAGCCGGCACGCGGTCGTGTTCGGCCTGGTGTACGCGCTCGTGTGGGAGGCGCTCTTCGGCAGCCTGGTGCCGGGCGCGCGGACGCTCAGTGTGCAGCAGTGGTCCCTCGCGGTCGCCGAGAAGGTGGGCGGGGCGGGCGCGATCACCTCGGACGTCGGACTGCCGCTGGCGACGGTGCTGCTGGCGGGCATCACGGTGGCCGCCACCTGGTACGCGGGCCAGAAGCTGCGGGCACTGAAGCTCGCCGGCGAGGAGTGAGCCGACCCGCTTTGGAACTGTGCAACCCCCGTCCGATGGGCGGGGGTTGTTCTGTGTCCTATGAACGGACAGTGGTACGCGTAACTGTACGGTTATCGGCTCGTTGGCCAGGGTGCGTGGAGGCAGTGGGAATCCGTGGCGTCGAGCTTTCGTGAATTCGGGGATCGCCGACACCGGTGAGGGGCAGCGCCGGCCGGGTCGGTCATTGAGTGAGTGGCAACCGTGAGCGTCCTCCACCCCTGAAGCCCGGGGACAGGGCCGTTCATCGCCGTTCCCGCGAAAGGGATGCCCATATGCCCACGGAAGTCGCCCTGCTCGAATCACGCGCCCTGCGCGTCGAGCGGATGGGGCACGTCGACGTTCTCGACAAGGTCAAGAGTCTTGTCATGCTCCCGGACGGAATTCACGTTCGCACAGAGGATGTCGCGCGCTACTTCGAAGTATCCACAACCTCTGTCAGGAGGCTGACCGACCGGCATCAGCCGGAACTCAACGAGAACGGGCTGCGGATCCTCCGTGGCTCTGAGCTGCGGACCTTCCAAAGCGACATGAAGTCGCTTTGGACTGAGGAGGCCCCGGAAAGTTATCCACAGGCTGCCACTCAGCTGCGGCTCTTCACCCGCAGAACCGTGCTCAACGTCGCCATGCTTCTTCGCGACAGCGACATCGCGAGGTGCGTGCGTACGTACCTGCTCGATGCCGAGGAGGAGCTGAGGGTGGCGTACCGATCGCTGGATCAGCGCGTCACCGGCATCGAAGGCTGCCTCGCCGGTGTCGGCAGCGCGCTCCAGGAGCTCGGACCGGTGCTCGGCAGGATGTCGGAGCGGTTCGACAGCCTCGACCGGAAGCTGGATGTCACGTACCAGGTCGTCGGCGCCATCAGCGTCAAGCTCTCGGATGTCTCTCAGGGCATCGTCCGTATCGACACGCGCATGGACGGCCTCGCGCAGCAGTTGAAGGATCTGCGCGGCTGACCTGAACCCCGGCACCCGACAGCTCGCGGTCCGCCCCGGCTCCGTCGCACGGGCGCGGATCGCGAGTTAATCGGTGGCACACGGGGCGCGCCCCGCGGCACAGTAGGGGAACAGCGCGCACGGATACGTAAGCCAAGGACCGGGGAGGAGCGCGACGATGACCGAGAGTCCGAGTCCGTCGAGTTCCCAGCAGGGTGGTCCGCAGCCGGTCCCGGAATAGCCCACATCAGCTAATCCGCCGAACCGCTCGCAGCAGGACCCCCGGGTGGCCCTTCACGCGCATCGCGCGGCCACCCGCCCGGAGGATTGGCCGAGTGGTAAGGCAGCGGCTTGCTAAGCCGTCGTCGGGGTCGTGAAACCTCGCGCGCGTTCGATCCGCGCATCCTCCGCCGCAGACATTCGGTGGGACGCCGCCGGCCGCAACGGGCCGGTCGGCTTCCCCGAGCGTCAGGAGCGCCCTGTCCTGAGAAGCTCCTCCAGCACCACGGCGATGCCGTCGTGCTGGTTCGACGCGGTGATCTCGTGGGCCACGGCCTTCAGATCGTCGTGCGCGTTCGCCATGGCCACACCGTGCCGCGCCCAGCCGAACATCGGGATGTCGTTCGGCATGTCGCCGAAGGCCAGCGTGTCCGCGGCCTTCAGGCCCAGCCGACGGGCGGCCAGGGACAGCCCCGTCGCCTTGCTCAGTCCCAGCGGCAGGATCTCCACCACGCCCGGACCCGCCATGACCACGTCCACCAGACTGCCGACCGCCTCCCGGGCGGCCTTCGCCAGCGCGTCGTCGCCGAGCTCCGGATGCTGGATGTAGACCTTGTTCAGCGGGGCGGTCCACATCTCGGCGGCATCGTCCACGAAGACGGCGGGCAGCGGTCCCTCCTGCACCCGGTAACCGGGCCCGACCAGCACCTCGCCTTCGAGCCCGTCACGGCTGGCGGCCAGCGCCAGCGGACCGACCTCCGCCTCGATCTTGGACAGCGCCAGACCGGCGAGCTGCCGGTCCAGGGTGAGCGACGTCAGCAGCTTGTGCTCGCCCGCGTGGTAGACCTGCGCGCCCTGACCGCAGACCGCGAGGCCCTCGTAGCCCAGGTCGTCCAGGATGTGCCGGGTCCACGGGACCGCGCGTCCGGTGACGATGATGTGCGCCGCGCCGGCCGCGGTGGCTGCGGCCAGCGCCTCGCGCGTGCGCTCGGAGACCGTGTCGTCGTCACGCAGCAGCGTGCCGTCGAGGTCGGTCGCGATGAGCTTGTACGGGAAGGCCGTCACTTGGAGACCGGCTCCAGGACTTCACGTCCGCCGAGGTACGGGCGCAGCACCTCGGGCACCCGCACCGAACCGTCGGCCAGCTGGTGGTTCTCCAGGATCGCCACGATCGTGCGCGGTACGGCGCAGAGCGTGCCGTTCAGCGTGGCCAGCGGCTGGACCTTCTTGCCGTCGCGCATCCGGACGGAGAGGCGGCGCGCCTGGAAACCGTCGCAGTTCGAGGCGGAGGTCAGCTCGCGGTACTTGCCCTGCGTCGGGATCCACGCCTCGCAGTCGAACTTGCGGGAGGCGGAGGCCCCCAGGTCGCCCGAGGCGACATCGATCACTTGGAAGGGCAGTTCCAGCGCGGTGAGCCACTGCTTCTCCCAGTCGAGGAGCCGCCGGTGCTCGGCCTCGGCGTCCGCCGGATCGACGTACGAGAACATCTCGACCTTGTCGAACTGGTGGACGCGGAAAATGCCGCGGGTGTCCTTGCCGTACGTGCCGGCCTCGCGGCGGAAGCAGGGCGAGAAGCCCGCGTACCGCAGCGGCAGCTTGTCGGCCTCGACGATCTCGTCCATGTGGTACGCGGCGAGGGGGACCTCGGAGGTGCCGACCAGGTAGAAGTCGTCCTTCTCCAGGTGGTAGACGTCCGCGGAGGCCTGGCCGAGGAAGCCGGTGCCCTCCATGGCGCGCGGGCGGACCAGCGCGGGCGTCAGCATCGGGATGAAGCCGGCCTCGGTGGCCTGCGCGATCGCGGCGTTGACCAGCGCGAGTTCGAGCAGCGCGCCGATGCCCGTCAGGTAGTAGAAGCGCGAGCCGGACACCTTGGCTCCGCGCTCCATGTCGATGGCGCCCAGCGCCTCGCCGAGCTCCAGGTGGTCCTTCGGGGCGAAGCCCTCGGCCCCGAAGTCGCGGATGGTGCCGTGCGTCTCGAGGACGACGAAGTCCTCCTCGCCGCCCACGGGAACGTCCTCGTGGACGATGTTGCCGAGCTGGAGGAGCAGTCGCTTGGCCTCGGCGTCGGCCTCGTCCTGGGCGGCGTCGGCCGCCTTGACTTCGGTCTTCAGCTGATCGGCCTTCTTCAGCAGCTCGGCACGCTCGTCCGGGGTTGCCTTGGGGATCAGCTTGCCGAGCGACTTCTGCTCGGAGCGGAGTTCGTCGAAGCGGACGCCGGACGACCTGCGCAGCTCGTCGGCGGAGAGAAGGGCGTCGACGAGCGCGACGTCCTCTCCACGGGCGCGCTGGGAGGCGCGAACACGGTCGGGGTCCTCACGGAGCAGGCGAAGGTCAATCACCCCTCAAGGCTACCGGTGTGGGGTTCCCCCGCTCGAACCGATATCGATGAGCGTGTCATTTTGCCCGAATTGCCCGGAATTGATAATCCTGGAGGGGAATCGCCGGACAGGGCGTGGCCGGCGCGGTCAATAAACGAACCCATTCCCCCGAAAAGGGTTCAACCCGTCCGTTCTCCTTGACGCACCGGGCTTGCGCGAGGCGGGAGTTGGGGGACGGAACCCCCGTGTTGTCCACAGGTGAGTGCGGTTCGATTTAGTTATCCACAGGCTGTGAGGAAGATCTGTGGACACCGGAAGAGATCGTTCCGAAAGCCGCATGAAGGCTCATGGATTCCCCGTTCAAGCGCGGTTCACACACTCATTCGGGTGGGAATTCGATGCTCTAAAGAGTTGATCAATGCAATTGGGGTGACACGCGGCGACCTGTGGCTCTGTGGACTGATCTGATACCCCTGAGCCGATTTGTCGACCATGTCGCACTGTGGTGTCGACTTGTCCCCAGGTCGAGGCGTCGGCCTGTGGATAACTCTGTGGGCAAACGAAAATCTGCAGGTAGGACCGGTGGGCAACGCACAGGACACCCCTGACCGGGGCGCCGCCCGGCTCAGCCGGGCCGGTGTTGCCTCAGACCCGGCCGTCCTGGCTGCGGGCCAGCCAGTCGGATGCCTCGGTGAAGTCCGTGTCCGAGGTCCCCGCGCGCAGCGCGCGTACGTCCTCGGCCGTCACTCCGGCCCGGGGATACGAACCCAGGAACCGCACGTTCGGGCAGATGCGCTTCAGCCCCATGAGCGCCTCACCGACCCGCCGCTCCGCGATGTGCCCTTCGGCGTCCACGGCGAAGCAGTAGTTGCCGATGCCCTCGCCGGTCGGCCGGGACTGGATCAGCATCAGGTTGACCCCGTGGACCGCGAACTCCTGGAGGAGTTCGAGCAGCGCACCGGGGTGGTCGTCACCGAGCCAGATGACCACCGAGGTCTTGTCCGCACCGGTCGGCGCCGACGGCCTGGCCGGGCGGCCCACCAGGACGAAGCGCGTCTGGGCGTTCTCGGCGTCGTGGATCTCCGTCACCAGCGGTTCCAGACCGTAGGTCGCCGCGGCGAACTCTCCGGCGAAAGCGGCGTCGTAACGCCCCTCCTGGACCAGCCGCGCGCCGTCCGCGTTCGACGCGGCCGACTCCCACACGGCCTTCGGGAGATGGGCCGCCATCCAGTTGCGTACCTGCGGCTGCGCGGCCGGGTGCGCGGTGACCGTCTTGATGTCGGTCAGCTTGGTCCCGGGACGCACCAGCAGCGCGAAGGTGATGGAGAGCAGCACCTCGCGGTAGATCATGAGCGGTTCGCCGGTGGTCAGCTCGTCGAGCGTCGCGGTGATCCCGCCCTCGACGGAGTTCTCGATCGGTACGAGCGCTGCCGCCGCTTCGCCGCTGCGTACCGCGTCCAGAGCCGCCGGTACGGAGACCATCGGGACGAGCTCGCGGGTGGCGGCTTCCGGGAGCGTACGGAGGGCGACCTCGGTGAAGGTGCCTTCGGGGCCGAGATAGGCGTAGCGCGTGGCTGACATACGGTCACCCTAATGCGCCGTGCGCAAGGGGCCGCGCTGTCTCAGAATGCGGCCGGGCAGCCGTCAGGACTCCAGCAGCCGCTGCCCCACGTATTCACCCTTCGCGGCGCCGCCCGGCACAGCGAAGAGGCCGCTCGCCTCGTGCCGGATGAAGGGCGAGAGCGCGTCGCCCCGGTCGAGCTTGCGCTGCACCGGCACGAAGCCGCGGAAGGGGTCCGCCTGCCAGCAGACGAAGAGGAGACCGGCGTCCGGAGTGCCGTCCGCCGCGATGCCGTCGTGGTACGAGAAGGGGCGCCGCAGCATGGCAGCGCCGCCGTTCTTCTCGGGGGAGGAGATCCGGGCGTGCGCGTTGTCCGGGATCAGCAGGCGGCCGTCGGGTCCGGCCTTGTCGAGGTCCATCTCGGCCGTCTCGGTGCCGCCGCTGAGCGGTGCGCCGTCAGCCTTACGGCGTCCGATGACCCGCTCCTGCCGGTCTACCGGGAGCTTCTCCCAGTCGTCGAGGAGCATCCTGATGCGCCGGACGACGGCGTACGAGCCGCCCGCGAGCCAGTCGAACGCCGGACCGGAGTCGGCTGAGGTGGTGCCGGTCCCGGTGCCCGACGGTACGAAGATCCGCTGGTCGAAATCGCTGTCGGACGGCTTCGGGTTACCGGTGCCGTCGATCTGGCCCATCAGATTGCGGGCGGTCTTCGGCCGGTCGGTGGCGCCCGGGGTGCGGTTGAAGCCGTTCATCTGCCAGCGCACCCGGGCCGTCGCGGCGGCCTCCTTCTGGATGGCGCGCAGCGCGTGAAAGGCGACGAGCGCGTCGTCGGCACCGATCTGCACCCAGAGGTCACCGTTGGAGCGCCTGGCGTCGAGGTGGTCGGAGGAGAAGGGCGGCAGCGGGTCGAGGCCGGCGGGCCGACGGCTGGTCAGGCCCGTACGTTCGAAGAAGGTGCGGCCGAAGCCGAAGGTGACCGTCAGCGAGGACGGCCCGGCGTCCAGCGCGATCCCGGTGTCGTGACCGGCCCCGTCCTCCGCCGGACGGCCCGCCATCAGCCGCTCGGCCGTGGCCGACCAGCGGCGCATCAGCGCGGCGGCCTCCTTGCGTCCCGCGCCGGGCGCCAGGTCGAAGGCGATCAGATGGCCGCGGGCCTGAAGCGGAGTGGTGATCCCCGGTTGATGTTTCCCGTGAAACATTGCCCGGGTCGACCCGACGGTGGTCAGCGCCGCCGGGTCATCGGGGCGGGTAGCTGCGTATCCCGCGGCACCGCCCGCCGCGCCCAGCACGAGGCCGGTCGCTCCGGCGGCTCCGGCGGTGCCGAGCAGCCGCCGCCGGGAGACGGCACCGGAGTCGCCGGAAGTACCGGAGTCGCCGGAAGTACCGGCCGTACTCGTGCCGGAGTCGCTTCTCGCGGCCTTCGGGGCCTCGTCCTTCATGTTCTTGCTCAACCTGCTCAGCCGATCTTGGCGTTCTTGTCGATGGTCGTCTGGTCGATGTCCGATGTCCGTACGGTCACGGAGATCGTCCAGTCGCCCGCCATCGGGATCTGTATGCCGTCGGCCGTCCAATGGCCGTCGGCGAGGTGGTCGGGGACGACCGGCAGCGGGCCGATGTCCTTGGACTTCAGCGTGAGGGCCACCTTCACCTCGGGTACGTCCAGCGGTTGGCCGTTCGCCCCGTCGACCCAGATGTGCAGCTGGTTGGCGCCGATGCGGCCGGGTTCGATGTCCAGCCGTACGGTTCCCTTGCCGTCCCGGCCGCCGGTGTCGAACGGCATGCTCAGATTGACCGGGGTCCCGGTCGCCGGAACGGTTGCCGCGGCCGTACTGCGGGAGGCTTCCTCCTCCGTACGTCCCGGCTCGGTGGAGGTCAGCACGGTCGTGACCGCGAGGAGGACGACAGCGATGCCGGCCTCCGTGAGTACCGAGCGACGCAGCCCCGAGCGGTCCGGGTCGGCATCACGGACGCGCTTCTTCCTGGTGGCCGTCAGGGCGGCACGCTGACGGGCGAGTTGGGCGGCGCGATCGGGGGCGACGCCCTCAGCACCCGTCCCCGCCGTCACCACGACCGGCTCGCCGTCCTCAGGGCTCTCTGCGTCCTCCGCGACCTCCGCGTCCTCCGCGCTCTCCGTCAGCCGGGAGGTCCAGCGGCGGGAGATCCAGGCGACACCGACGAGCACGGCCACCAGGGCCACCTTGACGAGCAGGAGCTGCCCGTACCGGGTGCCGGTCAGCGCGGACCACGAGCCGACCTGGCGCCAGGACTGGTAGATCCCGGTCGCGGCGAGGACGACCACGCTCACGAACGCCACACTGGAGAAGCGTCGTACGGCGGAGCTCTCGACCGAGGGCGTCCGGTACAGGGCGACCAGCAGCGCGGCGAGGCCGCCCAGCCAGGCGGCGACGGCCAGCAGGTGCAGAACGTCGACCGGCATGGCGATGCCCGGCTGGATGCCCGTGGACGCATGTTCCGCGAGGGCCCAGGTGCCGGCGATACCGGCGGCGACGACCGTGCCGCCGATGGCGAGACCGAAGGTGAGGTCCTTCTGCTCCGTCTCGTCCTCGCGCCTGGCGTACCCGCCGAACAGGACGGCGACGAACAGCGCGGCGGCGCCGAGCAGCAGCAGCCGGGAGACCAGCGCGGCCCCCGGCTTGGTGTCGAGCACGGCCTGCAGACCGTTGAGATCGAAGGCGTCCGAGAGCCTGCCGGAACCGGTGTACGGGTTGCGCAGCACCAGCATGACCAGCGTGGCGGCCGTCAGGGTGATCCAGCCGCGCACGACGAGGCGTTGCAGCGGGCGCTCGCCCGCCCCACGCCGCCAGCAGGCCAGCACAAAGGCCGCGCCACCTGCCAGCACGATGAATCCGGCGTACGCGGCGTAGCGCGCGATGCCGTAGAGCGTGCCGACCAGACCGCCGCCGGCCCCGCCCGAGGGCAGCGCGACGGTGGTTTCCGAGGGGGCGCCGACGGAGAACGTGAAGGCGCCGGAGACCGGGTGGCTGTCCGCGGAGACGGCCTGCCAGGCCACGGTGTAGGTGCCGTCGGGCAGACCCGCGAGGAGCCGGACGCCGTACTGGACGGCGCCGCCGCTCCCCACCTCACGTGGCGCACCGTCGTCCGCCCGCCGTCCGTCGGGGTCGAGGACGCGGATCGAGTCGTCGCCGATGGCGATCTGCTCGGAGAAGGTGAGCGTGACGTCCTCGGGCGCGGTGTCGACGACCGCCCCGGCCTGCGGGTCGCTCCCGGTGAGGGCGGCGTGCGCGGACGCGGGGCTCGCGCCGGCCAGCACCAGACCGAACAACAGGCCGGTCAGGGTGGCGAGGAGCGCGAAGGCGGCGAGCGGCCGGCGTATCGGATGCGGCCCGAAGCGCGGGGCGGTGGCTGTCATGGTGTGTCAGTCCCTCACTGCTTCTTCGGGTTGTGGGTGGTCTCCTTCACGGGAACGTCGACCTTGATGGGGCCGGCCTTCTCGAAGTGCAGCTCCAGGGAGACCTTCTCGCCCTGTCTGGGCCGCTGCTTGAGCTTCATGAACATGATGTGGCTGCCACCGCGTTCAAGATCCAGCTCGCCGCCGGCGGGCACCTCGAAGGAACTGACCATGCGCATGGTCTGGTTCTTCGTCTCGTGGATCGTGACGTTGTCCGAGAGCGGACTGGTCACGGAGGTGAGCCGGTCGGCGGCGTCCCCGCTGTTCCGTACGACGAGGAACCCGGCGGCCATATCGCTGATGGGCTGCGGCATGAAGGCGCCGACCACCTTCAGTTCCGGCTTGCTGTCGGAGGAGCACCCCGCCAGCGTCAGCCCCGTGGTGAGGGTCAGGACGCCGGCGAGGACCGTGCGATGGTTCACGGGGTCGCCCCCGTGATGAGCTTCGGGAGGTCCTTCGTGTAGTCCTCGGACGTGGTGTCCTCGCCGTACAGCACGTACCCCTTGTCGCTCTTCGGGGAGAACGCGATCACCTGGGCGCCGTGCATCGAGACGACAGTGCCGTCCTTCTCCACCTTCGGCGGGTCGATGCCGATGCCGATCTGCCGGGCGCCCGCCTGGATGGTCGGGAAGTCTCCGGTGAGTCCGGTGAAGGCGGGGTCCTGGGCCTTGAGCCAGCTGCCCAGGGACGACGGGGTGTCGCGTTCGGGGTCGGTGGTGACGAAGACGACCTGGAGCTTGTCCTGGTCGGCCTTGGGCAGCGCGCGCTTGGCGAGCGCGATGTTGCTCATGGTCAGCGGGCAGACGTCGGGGCAGTTGGTGTAGCCGAAGTAGATGAGCGTCGGCTTGCCCTTGGTCTCCTCGCGGAGGTCGTACTTCTTGCCGTGGGTGTCCGTGAGGACGAGGTCGGGCTTGGTGAAAGGCTGGTCGAGTACGGTCGCGGCCTTGGTGCTGGTGTCCATGGAGACATCGGCGACGGGCTGCTTGGCCGAGTCGGTGTCGCTGCCGCATGCCGACAGCGTCAGTGCGGCCGCGGCGGCGAGCGCCGCGGCCAGCATCGTCTTCTTGGTGCGCATGGAGAATTGTTTCCTGGTCTGTGGAGCCGGGTGCTGCTTTGGGCGTCAGGCGGTACGGCGGCGTCCCGCGAGTACACCGAACGCGACACCGGCGATGCCGACGACGATGCCGACGACGCCCAGGATCCGGGCGGTGTTGTCGCTGGTGTCGGCCGACGCCGGGGCGGCGGACGCCTTCGTGTCCTCGGCGGCCTTGTCGTCCGTGGCGTGGGCGTGGGCGTTCTTGTCGTCGGCGGCGGCAGCGCCGTGCGCGTCGGCCGAAGCGGCGGTCAGCTTGAGGACAGGGGCCGGGCTCTCGGGCTCTTCGCCGCCTGCGGCGGGCTCCTCGATCCAGCGGACGACTTCCTTGTTGTCGTACGTCTGGAGGGCCTTGAAGACGAGCTGGTCGGCGTCCTCGGGGAGCTGGCCGACCGAGAGCGGGAACTGCTGGAAGTAGCCCGGGGCGATCTCGCTGCCGTCCGAGGTCCAGGTGACCTTCGAGACGGCTTCGGTGATCTTCTTGCCGTGTACGTCGAGGGGCTTGTCCAGTTTGGTCTTGTCGACCTTGATCTTCCAGCCCGGCACCGCCTGCGGGCTGACCGATGACAGCGGGTGCTCGGTCGGGAAGTTCACTTCGAGCTTGACCGTGGAGGCGTCGTCGCGCTCGTTGGGCACCTTGAAGTTGATGGTGGCGTAGCCGCCCTTGGCGGCCTCGCCCTGCGGCTGGACGCTGACGTGCGCGGCGGCGGGGCCGACGAACAGCAGGACGGTGGACGCGGCGATGCCGCCGGCGATGGCGAGACGTGAAACGTTCATGGCAGGGATCTCCACAGGCAGGAGGAATAGGTGGTCCGGCGCGCGGTGCGCGACGGCATCGCGACACCTCTTCCCCCGGTGATCCGGGCCACGCCGGAGTGATCCGGGCGCAGGGTGTCGCGTCAGGCTGCGCGTACGTATACGGCGGGAGGCCCGCGCCTGATCACCATGTGCTGCAACGGGTTCCCGGTGGCGGGCGCAGGTGCGTCCGCAGCGGTACGGGGAAGGAGCGGCCCGGTCGTCCGCCGTCCGGGAAGGCCGGCGAGCAGGGCGCGTACGAGCGAGAGCGCGGCGCGCAGAGCACGCAGCCGGGCGCCGGCCACGAGCTCCTGGGCGCCGTGCACCGAGAGCCGGGTGAGATCGAACAGTGCGACCTCGCCCCGGCGCAGCAGCCAGCCGGTGGCGAGTGCGGCCAGAAGGTGCCCGAGGAGCATGGGCAGGCTCGGCAGCATTCCGGACGATTCCGCGAGTCCGGCGAGGCCGGTCAGTGCGGTCGGGTCGGACGCCGCGGGGTGTGCGTGGCCCTGTGCCAGGGTCGCCGGGTCGATGCCGGCGGTGGTGACGATGCGGTGGGCCTCGGTGGCGTTCAGCCGGGCCGGTCCCTCGCCGCACAGCAGCCCGGCGGCGAAGCGGATGAGCGCGTCGCTGTCCGTCCCGGCCGCGGAGGCCGTCGCGGTGTTCGCGCCGTGGCTGCCGAGTCCGAACAGGATGTGCAGAGCGAGCTGTCCGCCGGTGAGTGCGGCGGCGATCGACAGGAGTGAACGCTCGCGCCCGGCGAGCGGCACCACGACCGCGAAGAGCCCGAGGAAACCGGCGAGCAGGGTCCACCACGGGACGACCGCGCACGAGGCGAGCGCGTGGCCGGCCGCGGACAGCACGACGCAGACCGCGGTGAACACCGCGGCCCTCATGAGCCGCAGACCGGCTCCGGCGCGTGCGACGGGCATAGACATGGCCGGGTCATCATCGCACTGCGTGTATGGCCCGCGTCAGGCAGGTCCGGAAGGTCGGTTTCTTGCGTCATCGGTGACTGTTGTGCCTGTTCGGGTGGGCTGGGGAGTGCCTGTTCGGGTGGGCTGGGGCGCCGAGTCCAGGGGCGGCCCTAGCCGGTATACGGAACATTCGCATCCGCCGAATGAGTGCTATCACAGCCGATCCGTGCTTACGAAGGGCACTGCGCGGCAATACGTATGGGTATGTCGAGCCGCAGCCAGGAGGCTGGAGCATGAGCATGTGGTGGTCACTCCATTTGCGGCGCGAAGCTGCGAGCGTTCCGCTCGCCCGTCGTTTTCTTCTCGGCACCATGGAAACCGCAGGCGTCGATCCGGACATCTCGTACGACCTGTCGGTCGCGCTCACCGAAGCCTGTGCGAATGCCGTGGAGCACGGCGGGGAACGCTGGGACGCCACTGATGCCGAGGGTGCCGGTGATATGTCCGGGCCACGTCCTCCGGGGGACCGGCCCTCCGCTACGGCCTCCGGGCAGTATCGGGTCACCGCTTATCTGGACGGCGAGAAATGCCGTATCGAAGTCGCCGATTCGGGGCCCGGTTTCCCCACCCGGCGCGCGCTTCGCACCGCCGCACACCCGTCCGCCGACCGTCCGGCCGGCCGGCCGCCCGCTGCCGCGCAGCGGCCACCGGCCCACCGGGAAGTGGTCTGCCCGGCCGTGGACCACCCGGCGGCCCAGCCGGCCGCCGTGCATACGTCCGCCGGGCAGCCCCCCGTCATGGCGGAGAGCGGGCGAGGGCTCGGTCTGATCGAGCAGCTCGCCGATCACGTCCAGTTCGCCAACCGGCCGGGCCGGGGCGCGGTCGTGAGCTTCGACAAGGTCCTGAAATGGCGGGAGGGCGCGCTGCTCATGGTGTCCTGAGCAGCGCGCCCTCCGGCGCGGGGTAGGACGGTCCGTCGCCCTGCGGGGTCAGCTCTTGAGCTGAGCCATCCATGCCTCGACCTCGTCGGACCGGCGCGGCAGCTGGTCGGACAGGTTCCGGTTGCCGTCCTCGGTGACGAGGATGTCGTCCTCGATCCGGACGCCGATGCCGCGGTACTCCTCGGGCACGGTCAGGTCGTCGGCCTGGAAGTACAGACCGGGCTCGACCGTGAGGCACACGCCGGGCTCCAGGACGCCGTTGACGTACGCCTCGGTGCGGGCGGCGGCGCAGTCGTGGACGTCCATGCCGAGCATGTGACCGGTGCCGTGCAGGGTCCAGCGGCGCTGGAGGCCGAGCTCCAGGACCTTGTCCACGGCCAGATCGCCGAGCAGGCCCCACTCGACCAGCTTCTCGGCGAGCACGCGCTGCGCGGCGTCGTGGAAGTCGCGGTAGTCGGCGCCGGGCTTGACGGCCGCGATGCCCGCTTCCTGGGCCTCGTACACCGCGTCGTAGATCTTCCGCTGGAGCGGCGTGAACGTGCCGCTGATGGGAAGGGTGCGCGTCACATCGGCGGTGTAGAGGTCATTGGTCTCCACACCCGCGTCGAGCAGCAGCAGTTCGCCGGAGCGGACGGCGCCGTCGTTGCGTACCCAGTGCAGGGTGGTGGCGTGCGGGCCTGCGGCGCAGATCGAGCCGTAGCCGATGTCGTTGCCTTCGATACGGGCGCGCAGGAAGAAGGTGCCCTCGATGTAGCGCTCGCTCGTCGCCTCGGCCTTGTCGAGGACCTTCACGACGTCCTCGAAGCCGCGGGCAGTGATCTCGCAGGCCTTCTGCAGCTCAGCGATCTCGAAGGCGTCCTTCACGAGACGGGCCTCGGAGAGCTGGACGCGCAGTTCCTCGTCGCGCTCCGCAGTGACCTTGTCGGTCAGGGCGGTCTCGATGCCGGCGTCGTGCCCGCGGACGTTGCGCACCGGTCCGGTGGCCTCGGTCAGCGCGGCCGGGAGCTCACGGACGTCCTTCGCCGGTATGCCCAGCACCTGCTCGGCCTCGGCGAGCGAGTGGCGGCGGCCGACCCACAGCTCGCCCTGGCCGTTGAGCCAGAACTCGCCGTTCTCACGGTCGGAACGGGGCAGGAGGTAGACCGTCGCCTCGTGCCCGGCCTCGTCCCCGGAGCCCTTCGGCTCCAGGACCAGGACGCTGTCGTGGGTCTGGTCACCGGTGAGGTACGCGTACTCGGTGGAGGCGCGGAAGGCGTACTCGGTGTCGTTCGAACGGGTCTTGAGGTTCCCCGAGGGAATGACCAGGCGCTCGCCGGGGAAGCGCGCGGAGAGCGCGGCGCGGCGGGCAGCGGTGTACTCGGCCTGGGCGATCGGCTCCAGGCCATGCAGCTCGGTGTCGGCCCAGCCGGACTTCATGTTCTCGGCGAGCTCATCGGAAATGGCCGGGTACAGGCCGTTCTTCCGCTGCTTGATCGGCTCTGCTTCTTCGGTCTCCGGCTCCGGGTTCTCCGGGATGAGCTCCTCAGACACGATTTGTCTCTCCTTGATACGACACTGGACCACTCCCCATCGTACGGGCGTACGGAAGGGGGTCCAGGGCCGAAAGACCACTTACACCCACGGCGCGGCACCCACCGGGCCGTCATCGGTCCCGGCGCCCGGTCGCAGTCGCAGTACCGGTCGCGGCAGCAGTCAGTCGAAGTGGGCAGCCAGGATCACGACGTCCTCGGTGCCGTCGCCCTGGTCCAGGCCCTCCGGCAGCATCGCCCGCAGCACATGGTCGGCGATCGCTCCCGGGTCATGGCGCGCGGCCTTCGGTACGCAGGCTGCCGCCGAGTGCAGCCGGGCGAACGCCCGGTCCATCGCGTCGCCGGTGCGTCGCAGCAGCCCGTCGGTGTAGAGGAGCACGGTCTCGCCGGGTTCGGGGGTGAACTCCACGCTCGGTGCCTCCCAGCAGGCGAGCATCCCCAGGGGTGCCGACAGGGTGGTCTCCACGAACTCGGTGCGGCGCTCGCCGATCACGAGGGGCGGGCTGTGTCCGGCGCCGGCCAGCACGATCTTGCGGCGGGCGGGTTCGCAGTAGGCGAAGAGCGCGGTCGCGGCCCTGGCCGGTTCGGTCAGCCGCAGCAGCAGTTCCAGATCGGAGAGTACGGCGACGGGGTCCTCGCCCTCCATCACGGCGTACGCCCGCAGGCTCGCCCGCAGCCGGCCCATGGTGGCGAGCGCGCGGAGGCCCGAGCCGCCGACCGACCCGACGGCGAGGCCGAGCGCGCTGTCCGGCAGCGGGAGCGCGTCGTACCAGTCCCCGCCGCCCTGGGGCGCGGGCCTGTGGCGGGCGGCGAGTTGTACGCCGGGGATCCGGGGCAGCCTGCTGGGCAGCAGTTCCTCGGCGAGGGTCGCCACGTCGGCGCGGGCGCGTTCGAGTTCCAGCAGCCTGGCCAGGTGCTCCGTGGCGTACCGGACGTAGAGGCCGATGAGATGGCGCTGGCGTTCCAGCGGTTCGGCGGGTTCGTCGTAGAGCCAGACGGCCGCCCCGAGCCGGCCCGCCGCCTCGGTGGCGAGCGGCAGGGCGTAGCTCGCGGCGTAGCCGAGCCGGGCGGCGACCTCGCGGTGACGCGGGTCGAGAGTCTCGTCGCCGAGCAGATCGGGGTTGGTCAGCGGCCCTTGGGCGTCCGGCAGTCCGTCGAGGATGCGGCCGTACGAGGTGGCGCTGCGCGGCACGGTCTCGATGGTTCCGAGCTCCGCGTGCGCGAGTCCCAGGCCGATCGTGGTGGACGGGCCGCCCGCGGCCGGTTCGAGGACGAGAAGCCCCCGGCGGGCGCCGACGAGGGCGGCTCCGGCGTCCAGCAGCTCGCGGAGGGCGTGGTCGAGCGTATGCGTTCTGGCCAGGCGCTCGGTGAGTTCGTGCAGGGTCGTGAGGTCGGACACCCAGGACGCCAGACGGTCCTGGAGGAAGGCTCCTGGGGCCGCCGGGACGCCGGTCAGAGGCGTGGAAGTGTGCGTTGAAACAGGAACCATGGGATCGATTCCAGCCACTTTCGGCAAGTGAGGGGCGCTCATGGCAGCCAGCTTTCCGACCGGTGCGATTCGTCGAATAGCATCGCAAACCCCCATGTCATTCTGCGCCGCTATCAATGCATCCACATGTACACGCACAAGTAAGGCGATGTCCAGCATTGTCCCCACGGGATTTGTGGTGTCTGTGTGACAGTTAAGTTGGCTAAAAAATGCACCTATGACAGTTATTTGCGGTCGACTGGGTGCGCTCGACAGGCGGTGCCCTCGGGGTGAAGTGCCCGGGGGAGCGTCATCCGGGGCATGCTGGGTACGTAATCGGTGATGACCAGGGGCAGTTGTGTCGCCCTGGAACCTGGCAGCGGGCCCGGACGTCTTTATCGACGACGGCCGCGCCCCCACCCCCGAGTGGCGGGGCTTGCACCAGGGAACGGTCGGCGTGCAGCGCGCGCCGCCCCCGCCATGTTTTGGCTGGACTCGGCTCAGCTCGGCTCGGTTCAACTCGGCTCGGTTCGGTTCGACTCAGCTCCATTTCTGCACGGTTCCACTCTGCTCGGCTCGGCTCACGCTCGGTACCGACGGCTTGCCCGTACCGCAGATCTGATGAGCATGTACGCACAGTGAAGAGACGCACGCGTGGTGTAACGCACACGTGGTGTGATGTGGACCTCGGCGTTCAACGGAAAGGAACGAGCGCTCATGCGCGAGATCCTCGGAAGGCGACGCAGGCTCCGGCTCCGGCGCAAGGGACGGCCCGCACAGCTCGATGCGGCGCTGACCTGTGCCACCGCATGGCAGTGGCCCGTGCTGCCCGGAGCAGGGCTGGCGACAGCAGGCACGCGCAGTGACCGCGGCCGTGGCTGCGCCTGCCCCGACCCCGAGTGCGCCGTGCCCGGCGCACACCCCTTCGATCCCGGCCTCCTGGCCGCGACCACGGACGAACGCATGGTGCGGTGGTGGTGGACCAACCGGCCCGCCGCCCCGGTCGTGCTGGCCACCGGCGGCAGTGCGCCCTGCGCGCTCAGCCTGCCCGCAGTGGCGGGCGCCAGAGCGCTGACCGCGCTCGACGCGATGGGTATGCGCATCGGTCCGGTGGTGGCGACGCCGACGCGGTGGTCGCTGCTGGTGGCTCCGTACACCCTGGAACGGCTCGGTGAACTGCTCCACGCCAAGGACTGGGTGCCCAGCTCCCTGCGTTTCCACGGTGAGGGCGGCTACCTCATCCTGCCGCCGTCGGAGATCGGTGCGGGACAGGTCCGCTGGGAGCGTGCGCCGCAGTCCCGGTCGGCCGCGCCCTGGCTCCCCGACGTGGAGGCCGTGCTGGACGCGCTGGTTGAGGCGAGCACCGGTGCTCCGGACGGCGGCAGCCGGCTCGCGTACTGACGGGCCGGCTGGAGTCCGGCCGACGGCCTGTCGGCAGGCAGGTGGAGGCCGGACGCGGTGGCGGACGGGCGGCACACGACGGCGGTCGGCTCACTCGTACGGGTGTGAGCCGACCCGAGTTCTGCGGTGGATGGGAACGAGGCGCCCCGGCCGCCCGTATTCCGTCGATATCGTCGGCGCACCGTCAGAAATTCCCGCCCAGTCGGCAGGTGAGGTCACGATGGATCTCCCCTTGGTCGGTCTCTCGGCGGCGGTGCTGTTCACCGTTCTGCTTCCACTGGCCGCTTCCGCCGTGACGTCGGGTGCGCCTGAATCCGTATTGTCCGACGCGAAATCCGGTGTCTCGCTACTTTCTGATGGTCTTTCCGCAGAACACGGCGCAGAACACGCGCAGAACACGGTGCAGAACACGGCGGAGAACATGCCGGAGAACGCGGCGGAGAAATGTCCGAAGAGCGTCCGGCGGATAGCTCTGCGGACGGCCTGACCGAGGGCGCGGACAGGATTTCGCCGGAAAAGATTTCTCCACCCGGACTTCTGTCCGAAAGTGGGCGGCCCGCCGGGGTCGGTGGAGCCGACGCGCCCGCCACCCGGTGCGGTCCCGAGCTCACGTCCCCGGAAGGCGTCGAGGCGCAGACCTGTGTCATGACGGAGGGGCGCTACGTCTGGGCGCGCACGTACTATCGCAACACGGCCGGTGAGCAACTGCGGTCGTTACTCGCGCTGATGGGGCCCGGCGGACAGGCCGTGGAACTGCACTGCGAGGTGGAGGCGCACGACGAGCCGGGTGTCTGCGAGACGCCGCGCGGACCTGCGCACGGAGCGGCGGGCGCTTATACGGCGGTGGCGGAGTACGCGTCGGGCGGGACGGCGGAGGAGGCTCCGCTGCTCCTGCGGACCGGCAGCAACCCGGCTTCTCCGACAACGGATTGACGGTCCCGGCCGATTGGCTGCCGGGGTGGTCCGCCGGTGCTGCGACGCGTGTCGGGCCGGTGTCCGGGGCCCGGTCGTCCGGGCCCGGAAATGAGGATGCCCGGTCGCTGGCGACGGGGGATGCACCAGCGACCGGGCTTCCAGAACGGTAACAAGAGATCTGCCGTTCGCAAATTCGATCTCGCCTATTCGGACAACGATTTACTCGCGAGTACGGTCAGCTGTGACGCGGGTCACCGAGCCGCCCCGCGGGCCTCGTCACTGTCAGCTGAGCGTCACCTGGCGGTTGGTGAGCCCGCCGCGCGCGCGGCGCTCCTCAGGGGTGAGCGGGGCATCCGAAGCGAGTGCCTCCGCGAGCCGCTCGGCGATCTCCGCGGCAGGCTTCTCGCACTCCTCGGCACCCATCGTGCGCGGCAGGTCCCACACGGGGACCATCAGCCCGTGGGCCCGGAACGACCCGACCAGACGCGTTCCCTCGCCGAGCGAGGACGTCCCGGCCGCGTGCAGCCGGGCGAGCGCGTCGAGGAGCTGCTCCTCGGGGTGCGGCATGACCCAGCGCAGGTGGTTCTTCTCCGGGGTCTCGCACCAGTACGCGGCGTCCACACCGGAGAGCAGCGTGGTCGGGATCGCGGCGTCGTTGGCACGCTCCAGGGAGGCGGACACCTCGGCCGTGGCGTTCTCCGCGTCCGGGACCCAGAACTCGAAGCCGGAGTGGACGACCGGCTCGAACGGGGCGCCGGGGTCGAGCACGTCCTGGAGGCGCGGGCCGTCGGCCGGTACGCGCCGGGCGGCGACGGGCGTACCCGGCTCCGCCTCCAGTGCCCGCTGCAAGGTGTCCGCGAGGTCGCGGCTCAGGTCGCCCGACGAGGTGTCGTTCTGCAGGGCGAGCAGTACGGAACCGTCGTCGCGGCGCAGCGCGGGCCACGCCATGGGCAGCACGGTCGCGAGCGTCACGGACGGCACGCCCTCGGGCAGTCCGCCCTGCAGCGTCAGCTCGACGGTGGCGGCGGGCACCAGCTCGCGCAGGGCGACCCAGTCGCATTCGCCGGAAAGCCCCTCGAAGGGGCGCTGGACCAGTTCGGTCACGGCCTGGGCGGCGGCGCGTCCGTGACACGCCTTGTAGCGGCGGCCCGAACCGCACGGGCAGGGCTCGCGGGCCCCGACGACCGGGATCTCGCCATCCTTGAGCTGCTGCTTCCCGGCCTTGGTCTGAGGGCGCTTCTTGGCCATGGTGGGCATTCTCCCGATTGCGACAGTGCGGTCTCGGCCGCGAGCCTAGCCGCCTGCGCCGCTGCCCGGGCACACATGCCGTCACGGTCCCGTACGTGCCCCTCACGGCCGGGCCGATGCGCGACGCATTTCGTGCCGCCGATCCGCGATGTGTTCCGTGCCGGCGACCGCGGCCGGGCGAGTGCGGCCGCAGGGCCCCGTTGCCCCGTCCGCTCGTCGGCCCACGTCGTCGAAGTGTCAGCCCACGTCGTCGAAGCCGAGCCCGTCGAGTCCGCCCAGTCCGTCGAGGCCGTTGAGCCCATGAAGCCCATCCGGCCCGTCGGGGCCGCGTCCGGTACGGCCGGCTGCCCCGTTCTCCTGGGCGACCTGGGCCCAGACGGTGACTTCACCGGAGGAGTTGTCGCGTACGCCCCACTCCCGGGCGAGGGCGTTGATGATGTTGAGCCCGCGACCGCCCCGTGCGGTCACCGACGGGGTGGACGGGACCGGCCGGGTCGGCCCGCCGCCGTCCGTCACTTCGACGGTCAGTCCACCCGTTCTGTCGACGCGCCAAGCGGCGCGGACATCGCCGTCACCCACCTCGGTGTGCTGCCCCAGCGGCCTGCCGTGGCGGCAGGCGTTGCTGAGAAGTTCGGAAAGGATCAGAACTGCATCGTCGACGACCGCGTCCGCGACCCCGTTGCTGCGCAGTTGCTCGCGCATACGGTGCCGCGCCTGCCCCACGCCCGCAGGGCCATGGGGTACGGCCATGCTCGACGACGTGGGCACTTCTTGTGCCACCACCAACGCCACCCCCGGACCTCCTTCGCCCCACGCCACGGATTGGATGCCCCAATGGACTGGACCGGAAACCGGCCAAAGGTCTGCCAGTGACGCACTCGTAACGATCGGATACGGAATGAATGCGCCGGTGTACTCCCCGTAACGGATGTTAAGGGCGACCCAGTTGGGACAGAACCTGCTTTGGGCGATTCGTGATGATTGCCTCGACTCCGAGGCGTGCGCAGAGCTCCACGTCCGCCGGTTCGTTCACCGTCCAGACGTGCACACGGTGGCCGGCGGCGTGCAAGCGGTCGATGTAGCCGGGGTGACTGCGTACGATCCGCATCCCCGGACCGGCGATCCGGGCACCCGCGGGAAGCCGCCCGTCGCGGAGCCGCGGGGTGACGAACTGCATGAGGTAGACGGTCGGCAGCGTGGGTGCGGCGGCCTGGACGCGGTGCAGTGAGCGTGCCGAGAAGCTCATGATGCGTACCGGCGAGGGGCCGTCGGCCGGCGGATCGTCCAGTCCGAAGCGCTTGAGCAGGTGCAGCAGCCGCTCCTCGACCTGCCCCGCCCAGCGGGTGGGGTGCTTGGTCTCGATGGCCAGCTGAAGGGGCCGCCCGGCTGCCCGCGTCTCGGTGACCAGCTCGAGGAGGCGCTCCAGCGTGAGTACGGAGGTGAGTTCGCCCGGCGCCGGGTCCCAGTCCGGGGACTCCTCGCGGTCCTTCCAGGAACCGAAGTCGAGCGCGGCGAGGGCGGAGAGTTCCAGAGTGGAGACGGCACCGCGGCCGTTGGACGTGCGGTTCACCCGGCGGTCGTGGACACAGACGAGATGTCCGTCCGCGGTGAGCCGTACATCGCACTCCAGGGCGTCGGCGCCGTCCTCGATCGCCTTGCGGTAGGCGGCCAGCGTGTGCTCGGGTGCGTCGTCCGAGGCCCCGCGGTGGGCGATGACCTGGATGGGGGTGCGGATGGTGGTGTGCTGCCGTGCGTCGGTCACCGCGTCATCGTGTCACCGGTCGGCGGCGGGCGCGCGCACCTTATAAGGGGAGACGTAAGGGGAGACCGTTTTGCCTGATGTAAAGATTGGTGTGCGAATGCACAGGTCCTGCTTACAGTGGCCTGACGTGCTGTGGGAAAAGCTGACCGCAGACACGTGCACAGCGGATCTCTTGCCGAAGACCGAGTGGAACCGAGGAGTAAAGAGCTGTGAGCACCGAGAACGAGGGCAACGAGGGCACTGCGGTTCCGGCCGTACCGCCTGTTCCGTCCACACCTCCAGTGCCGCCGGCCGCTGCTCCCGAGGGCATGCCCCCGTCCGCGGCGGCGCCGGCCCCGGCCGTTCCCGCTGAAGCACCGACGGTCCCTGTCCCTGTCCCTGCCCCTGTCGCTGACGCGGCTGCTGAGAACCAGCCGCACGAAGCTCCCCAGCAGCCCTACCAGCCGGCGCAGCAGCCGTCGCATCAGCCGGCGTATCAGGAACCCGCGGCGGCGGGCGGCTGGCCGCCTCCTCCTCCCGCGATTCCCTCCTACGCCGGAGGCGGCGGCGATTCGGGAACGGCCTGGGGTGCTCCGGCGCCCGCGGCCACCGAGCCCCCGCGCAAGCGGCGTGCGAGCGGTCTGGTCGCCGCTGTGGCCGTGGCGGCGCTCGTCGCCGGCGGGGTCGGCGGGGCCCTCGGCTACTGGGTGGCCGACCGGAACGACACGGACTCCGGCACCGGATCGACCACGATCGCGGCTTCGAACAGTCCCAAGGACTTCAAGCGTGCCGAGGGCACGGTCGCGGGCGTCGCGGCGAAGGCTCTGCCCAGCGTTGTCACGATCGACGCCCAGAGCGGTGACGGCGAGGGCGGTTCCGGCACCGGCTTCGTGTACGACAAGGAGGGCCACATCCTCACGAACAACCACGTGGTGGCCTCCGCGGCGGACAACGGCCAGCTGACGGCGACGTTCTCCAACGGCAAGAAGTACCCCGCCGAGGTCGTCGGCCGTGCCCAGGGCTACGACGTGGCCGTGCTGAAGCTGAAGAACGCGCCGGATGGCCTCACCCCGCTGGCTCTCGGCAACTCGGACCAGGTCGCGGTCGGCGATTCGACCATCGCGATCGGTGCACCGTTCGGCCTGTCCAACACGGTCACCACGGGCATCATCAGCGCCAAGAACCGCCCGGTCGCCTCCGGTGACGGTTCCAGCAGCAAGAACTCGTACATGAGCGCCCTGCAGACCGACGCCTCGATCAACCCGGGCAACTCCGGTGGCCCGCTGCTCGACGCGGGCGGCGCGGTCATCGGCATCAACTCGGCCATCCAGTCGACCAGCGGCGGCGGCCAGTCCCAGGCGGGCTCGATCGGTCTCGGCTTCGCCATCCCGGTCAACCAGGCGAAGAACGTCGCCGAGCAGCTGATCAAGACCGGCAAGCCGGTCTACCCGGTGATCGGCGCGACGGTCGCCATGGACGAGACGACGGGCGGCGCGGTCATCTCGGAGGAGGGCGCGGGCGGCAGCCCGGCGGTTTCCCCGGGCGGCCCCGCGGCCAAGGCCGGCCTCAAGGGCGGCGACGTGATCACGAAGTTCAACGACACCGTGATCGAGAGCGGCCCGACCCTGATCGGCGAAATCTGGACCCACAAGCCGGGCGACAAGGTCACGCTGACCTACAAGCGCGACGGCAAGACGGCAACGGCCGAACTCACCCTGGGCGAGCGCGAGGGCGACAGCTGACCGGCTAGGCTGTCCTTCGCGTCGAGGCGGGCCCGGGGCCCGCCGGCTCGACGACGCGGGGTGGGTTGCCCGAGCGGCCTAAGGGAACGGTCTTGAAAACCGTCGTGGCAGCGATGTCACCGTGGGTTCAAATCCCACACCCACCGCCAGCTCAGAGTATGTGCAGGTCAGAAGGGGCATCCCGAATCAGGGGTGCCCCTTCTGCATACGCCCTGTCTCACCCTGATCCGCCGGTGTCACGTCGTTGACCAGCGTGTGTGGACCATGAGTGGACCGGATTGCTGTGCGGCTAGTCCGCCGTGCCGGAGACGCGCTCGAACGCTCTGCGCACGCGTTTCGCATCCGAGTCGGGTGCGACAACGGAAGCAAGTAGCTCTCGACGTGCTTGGGAGGCAGCACGCATCTTGCGTGCGTTCATGACAGCGAAGTCGTGAAGGCTCATCCCTGCCTCATGCGCCCCCTTGATCGAGACCTTCACGCACTCGAAGAGATAGTCCTCGCCGCCGCAGAGTTCGAGCTGACCGCGTCGATCAAGCTCTGCTGCTACGTCTGGGACGCTCACAGGCTTTCCAGCCTTGGAAAGGTCGATGATCGCGTCGTAGATCAGCCTGTTTGGGTTGAGGACTACGCCCGGGCGGAAGGTCGACGGCACCACGCCTGATGCGACTGCACGTAGCGTCGTTGCTGCAGGCGCCGAAGTTTCAGCGCCCGGTGGGGAACTCACATCCTCGTCGTGGGCGCTGTCCCACATTCTCTTGAAACGGTTGATCTCGGCCTCAGCTTCAAGGCGCGGGCGAGCCTGACGAGCCAACTGCTCGACGACCACATCGACTACACCCCACGAAGGCAGGCAGGGCTTTATGAAAGCGTGATGGATCTTGGTGTGGCTCACAACCTTGCCAACGGCCAGGTAGAGCTGGCGAGACGAGGGGTATCCCGCCTTGCCGTGCAACGTGTGGAGTTCGCGGTTGAAGGTCCGAAGAGAACCTTCAGGAAGGTTCGGGATGAGCCACTGCGGCACTCACAGCTCCTGTCTTTCAGACCCACGGCGCTACCCATGGTCTCACCGAGTGTCATGGCTTGTCAGGAACTGTAAGAGATCACAGCGGGTTCGTCAGGAGTTGCCAATCAGGGCAGGGGGCTACCGAGGCTGGTTCCAAGTCACCCACCTTGGAGGGGAAATGAACCAGATCAGTACACGCACTCTTCTGCTCATGCTTGTTGGCGCCTTCACGGCCTACTTGGTGCTGCATAAGCCGGCCCTTGGTGCAGCACTGGGGGTGAGTGTCGTCGTCGTTGCTCTGCTGCATGAGCTCTTGGATAAGTAGTCCCGTGGGTAAGGGACTTGGCGAAAACCTTGGCGGGCTCCATCCGCGATTCAAGCGTGGTTGGAGCTGGCCAGGTCCTGTGAGAGCAGCGCAAGAGCCTGGCCGCATCACGAAGGCGCCGCCTTGCCGGGAATGGGCAAAGCGGCGCCGTAGGCACTGCGGTGACAGGTTCGGTTACTCCATGTCTGCTGCGTCGAGAGCCTGCTCGATCTGCTGGTTGGAACGTTGCTGGTTACGGTGGATGGCCTTGGCGTAGAACCGGAAGAGAACAGCGATGCTGTGACCCGCCCGGCGGGCGACCTCGGCCGGGGAGACCCCCGATTCCAGCCACAGGGAGACGCCCGCGTGGCGCAGGGAGTAGGGCACGTCAGCGAGCGGCGAGGCAGATTCGGCTTCGGTGAGTGCTGAGCGGCGAGCGGCCTTCCATACCTCTCCGTACTCCTTGGACAGCAGGTGGCCACCACGTGCCGCACGGAACAGGCGGCCGTCCTCCGCCGCGCCGAGCTGTTTGATGTGCTCGCTCACCAGACGCACAAGGACAGGCGGGATCGGAACCGTGCGAGTGGCCTTACGCGCCCGCTTCTTCAAGCCGCGTGAGTCGTAGGACTCTCCACTGTCCGTCCAGCCGGAGCCGACCCGAGGGGTGCTGCTGGACAACACGAGCTCACCCCAACCCTCTTCCGGCAAGAGGAAGTCCGTGGCCTTGAGGTTGGTGGCCTCAGCCGGGCGGGTAGCGGCGTAATAGAGGCAGCCGAAGAAGGCTTTCAGATGCTGTCCCCGTTCACCCTGCAAGCCGACAGCGTCGATCAGCTTCTTAGCCATCTGAGGGCCGGGGACGAACCGGAAGTCGATTTCGTCGTCCGTCTCCGGGGCGCTCCAATCCACCTTGCCCAGTGGAAGCACCGTCAACAGTTCGCGTTCCACTGCGTACCGCAGGGAGTTGCTGAAGACGGTGAGCTTCCGCTTCACCGTGTTGTCCGCAGCGGCCTTGCCGTCCAGGCGCAGCCTCAAGGCGTCGAGCGAGGACCTTAGAACCGCTGGGATACTGAGGTCAGTGATGTCCACCGACTTCCGACCGATCCAGTCGAGCGCCGCCACGATGTCCGCCGGGGCTTCCTCGACGTCGATACGGGGACGCAACTCTCCCTCTTCGCTGACCACGAACCGGAATACCCAGGAGTAGAGGGCCGCACGTAGTACCCCGGCGGCCGGGGCCCCACGGTCGTCCTTGACGAGTCGGACGGTCACCGTCGCAAGCGCATCAGCAATACTCGCGCGGTGCTTTGCCGAGGCGGTAGGCCACTTCATCGCCGCGTACACGCAGGCATGGGCGTACCAGGTGGGGGACCGAGCCGCCTGCACCTCCGAGGCGGGCAGACCCGTGGCCAAGTCGAACTGCTCACGGTTGCGCAGAGCTGTCAGCAATTCCGAGCGTCGCCCATCGGCCTGTGCCTTGATCTTGTAGCTCTTGGAGAAGGGCTGGGCACCGACGCGCCAGCGGAGTTGGTAGGCCGCCGCACGGTTCGCCCGCTTGCGGATTCCCCAGACCTGAACGTCGAAGGTCAGCACGGGGCAACCTCGCAATTGGCGAACCAGGCATCGAGGTCAGAGCGGCGTATGCGGATCTGACCGTTGGGGAGCTTCATGCACTGCGGAGCCTTGCCCCGAGCCCGCATCCGGTAGAACGCCGCCCGAGACAACCTGATCTCGGCCAGCACTTCAAGGAGGGTGAGCGTCTGATTTCGGGGAGCCATCGTGGTGGTCACAGCCAGGGGTCTCCTTCTGTCTTGGAGCGGTCGGCTTGGTCGCGGTTTTGGGTGATGTCGTGGCGGGTCTGGGCAGCGAGGAGTTCTTCGCCGGGGCGGTAGCCGGAGGCGAGGTATTGCCAGGAGAATTCGGTGAGGAGGGTGGAGTTTTCGTCGGGGGAGGCGATGCCGGCGCGGGCTTGGGCGGTGCGCCAGACGCGGCGTACGTCGCGGAGGGCGCCGAGGGTGGTGGAGTAGGCGCGGGATTTGGTGGAGAAGTGGCCGCGGAAGCCGAGCATGTGGGCCCATTTCCAGAGCTTGAGTTCGGCGAGTTCTGGCAGGTGGCCGAGGGCCCAGGCGGTGCGGATCATTTGGCGTACGTGTCGCTGGATGCGGAGATCGGCGAGGGGTTCGGCCTGGCCGGTGCCGTCGCAGTCGATGCACAGGTCGCGAAAGCCGTCCGGGCCGCTGGTGTAGCCGCGTCCGGCGCAGGGGTGGCAGACAAGCGAGCGGTCGACGGTGCCGGAGCCTTCGGCGCTCTTGGTGGCGTATTTGGCGACGTAGGCCGCCACCTTCTGGTCAGTGAGTTCGCCGTGTCCAAGGGTGGTGATCTCGCGTACGTCGATCCGGTCGCCCCACGTGATGTGTCGTTCGCCGATGGCCGCGGATTCCACGGTGAGCCGGGCACGGCGGGCGGCTTCAGGCACGGCGTGGCTGAGGGCATCGACGGTGGCCCAGGCCGGGGGCGGGGTGGCATGGCCGTCGGGGCCGTCGAAGCGGATCACGGCGTGGAAGTGGACGAGGCCGCGCTTTTGGTACTCGGCGACCTTGGCGAATGAGACGCGAAGCGCCGAGTTCAAAGCCTTTTGGGTCATGCCGAGTTGGGCGGCCAGCACGCGGCGGAGGTAGGTGGTGAAGCGGGCCCATAGCGCCCCGGCGTGTGCGTTCCAGAGAACGGCCCCGGTGTAGTCGTAGGTGGCCGGGTGGAGCGGCGTTCCGAGCTCGGGAGCGTCCTCCCCATGGCTGGCACCGCAGCGGCAGTCCAGCGGTTTGCCCGCGCGGCTGGTCGGGCGGTTGTGGACCGGGCCGAAGGAGGGGGCAGTGAGGGTGGCGAAGACGCGCGGGTGGTCGCGGACAGTCTCAGAGACTTCCTTGCCGCCGGAGAGTCCGGCTTTGATCAGGTGGTAGGTGTCGGCGGCGTAGACGCGGGAGCAGGCCGGGCAGCGGGAGGAGCGGCGGTTGCCGCACGCGGTCAGGAGCCGTCCGGTGGGTTCATCAGCAGTGGTGTAGGAGCGAAGGACAGTCTTGGTCGCTCGGTCGGTGGTGGCGGTCCAGCCGACGAGGTTGACGGGGCGGGTGCAGCCGCGCAGGTTGCGGACTTGCTCGGTGACACGGTCGAAGTCGTCGAGGTTGGCCAGTTCGACCAGGTCCCGCACGGCGGGGCTGATCACGTGGCGCAGGTCCAAATGGCGGGTCATGGGGTGCGGGTGTCCCTTCTGGCGCGGAGGACGGTGGGGCCGCCGGGCAGCAACCGCGGGCGAAGGCGGTTGCTGCCCAGGGCATGACGGACCGGGCCCGGGAGGGCAGGGGTGGGTAAGGGGGTGCCGGAAAGGCCGGCGGAGGGATCAGACGGACAGGGCCGCGTGCAGGGCGTTGGCCATGGGCAGTCCGATGCCGAGCCGTCGCTTGAGCTGGACGGCGGTGATGGGGTCGCCGTGTTCGACACGGTGGGACGCGGCGATGGAGCGGGCTTCTTCGAGAAGCGGCTCAGGGACCTTCACGGCAGGCACCACATGTGCGGCGGCTACCGGTACGGACGGGATAGCCACGGCGACCGCTTCTTGGGCGGTTTCGACCACTGCCGGGGCCGGAACCGAAGCTGGGGCAGCGACCGGGGCGAGGGCCGTGACGGTGTGGAAGGCCCGCAGGAGCTGGGGGCCGACCGCGCCCCATCCCAGGAGGAGCAGAGGGGCGACCGCATCCACGGCGGCGCGGCCGTAGTGTCCGGCGGCGATGGGTTCGGCGACGTTGAGGGCCAGAGTCAGCAGGCCGGAGAAGTGCATGAGGCGGGTGGCCGCCTTCATCTGCTCCGGTGGGACGCCGCGCAGGGAGAGGTAGCGCAGGGCCACCAGGAGCCCGACCACGGACAGATCGACCATGGGGGCGATCAGGGGTGCGATGGGTTCCGGGATGCCGAGTCGCAGCGCGAGTGACCAGACGTTGCCGAAGGAGAAGACGAACGCCAGGGCGGCGATGATGACCATGACGACGGTCACAGTGCGCTGAGTGATCCGGTCCTCAGTCATGAGAGTTCACCTCCTTCCAAGCGGTCCGTAGATGCAGGGGTGTTGGGGTCAGGCTGCGTTGGGTTCCTCTCCGAAGAGGCCGGACAGGTCATCGGCCTTGGACAGGCTGAGGCCCGTGTGCGCGATGAGGAGGTCCATGGGGTCGCGGGTGAGGTGGGCGGTGTCCTCAGCGATGCGAGCCGCGTCAGCGTCCGCGACGTAGGGAGTGCGGATGCGGGTGAAGCCGGGGCGTGACTGGTGGCTCATCGCGGCGACGCCGACGTAGGCGGGGTTCTGGAGGTTGATCGGGTTGGCGTCGGCCCAGTTACGGATGTCCTCCCCCAGTGCTGCCACGGCTGCCTCAGCGGTCTTCTGCGCGAAGGACAGGCCGACCGGGCACACGTCACGGATGAACGTGGGGATGGCGTCGCCGGTGGACTTCTGTGTGGCCAGGATGACGAGGATGCCGACGCTGCGGCCCTTCTTGACCAGGTCTTCCACGAGTCGGGCGTTCTCCGCCGCCAGTGCCGCGAGCTTCTTCGTCTTGGGGTCGTTGCCCTTGTGGTCGCGGAAGTAGGTGTGGGCTTCGTCGATGATCGCCACGACCAGTGGCCAGTCTGCGGAGGGACCGACTTCCCACATGCTCTTCACGCCCAGCACAATGCGGATCGACGACGACCGCGCCCGGCGCAGTTCCACCAGGCGGTTGAACTGCTTGTTGGCTGCTTCGAGGTCGTCCCCGACGAAGGCGAACATGCGCTTGACGAGGTCCGCGTAGTCCCCCTCGTGCGCCTTGGATACCTTGCCGTCGAAGCCGACGAACTGGATCGCGGGCGAGGGAGCCCAGTCACACACCAGGCAGTTGATGAGGGACGTCTTACCGAAGCCGGGAAGGCCGGCCACGGTCACGCCCGGCACCTGGGACAGGTCCACCGTCACGGGCTGGGCGTACTCGTCCACCCCGAGATGCCAGGTGGCAGCCTTCTCAGGCACCGCACCGGTGGGCACGTGCTCGGTTCGGGTAGTGAGCGGATCCACCCGCACACCACGGATGATCACCTGCCCAGGTCCGTCAGGCATCACCGAAACCCGCTCACAGCGCCACGCGTCCGCGAGGTACGGGGCGGCCTTCTGGAATTCATCCAGGCTCACCTTGGGCAGGCAGTTGGCCCACGCGACAATCCCGAACTGATCGGGCTTCACCTTCAGGCCCGGAACGAGTACCCGCGGTTTCGGCGTCTTGCCCTCCGTAGTGGAGAGGGCCGCCAGCGCGGTGGGCATCTTGTCAGTGACCGACAGGCCAGCCATCGGCGCGAGTCGCTTCCACGTTCGCCGCACCCGCATTGCCTGTCGGATGCTGGCCCGCATCATCTTGTCCGCCAGGGCGTAGCGAACCACCCAGATCACCGCCCATATGGCGATGAGGGCGAAGCCCGCCCCCACCACGATGGGGGCGTAGCCATACACCTCCTGCACTGTCACTTGCTCTCCTTGGATTCGTAGAGGAAGACCGAAAGGGCCGATTCGAGGGCTGCCCAGCCATCCAGGGCGGCGAAGGGCGGGTAGCCGTAGCCGACGAGGAGCGTGGCCACGGAGCTCACAAGGGATTCGGAGAATCGGGGGTCCGGCCCGGCGTGAGGGATCGGGTAGACCGCCTCAGCGCCGAACCGGAAAGCGGGCTGGGTCACGCGGCTGCCGTCTTGACCGGCTCCGCAGCGGCCGGGATCAGGAGTTCCAGCGACGCCGCCCGGTAGGCAATGCCATCCGAGAGGGAGCCGTTGAAGATCCGGGCCCACGGGGTCGCGAACAGCTCCACCGGCCGCACCGGAACACCCGGCTTGAGACCGTCCGGCAGACCGTCCGCCGAAACGGTGATCTTCATGGCCTCCGCACGCTCCTCCTCCATCAGGAACACGGTCACCGTGTAGAGCTTCTGACCGGTCTCCCGGTCGGTGGCGAAGGTGGTCTTCTCCTGATCGGTGTACTTCGGGATCGGCAGGGTGCCGACCATGAACGAGGTCGTTTCCAGCAGGCCAACGCGAATACGTGCCATGAGGGGAACTCCATTTCTTTGGATGCCGCTCGGTGCGGCATGACATCTAGTAAACCTAGCTCTGCTAGCACTGTCAAGAGAGAGTGCTGCCTGGCGTCAAGGGGCTAGGAAGCGAACGCGGTTACTGCTTCCCCGTTGGGTGTGCTAGGGGTGCTAGGAGTAGCTACCCTGGGGGTATGAGCCCCGCCAATTCCGACAAGCCCGATCGCCGGCCGCCGTACCAGCACGCAGCCGACGCGATCCGTCGCGAGATCAAGGCGGGCCGGTTCAAGCCGGGCGAGCAGCTCCCCTCCTATAAGGAGCTGCAAGAGCGGTTCAACATCGCCAGCATGACCGCGCGCAGCGCGCTCGGGGTCCTGCGAGACGAGGGGCTCGTCTACACGGTCCAGGGCCGCGGAAGCTTCGTCGCCGACAAAGACCAGTTTGGCATCGACTACACCGCGCCCACCTGGTACTTGCAGGGTGAGGCGGCGGGGCTCATCAGCGAAGGGCAGCAGGCAGAGGGGAGGCCCGACAGCACCAAGGCCGCCGGGACCCTCACCGAGCTGCTTACTGCTCTGAGGGATGAAATCCGCACCCTCAGTGCGGAGCATCAGCAACTCAGGAAGGAAGTAGAGGAGCTGAAGGCCCAGCGCCGCACGGAGCAGGACGGGGCTTCCTGAGCGCAGCCAGATCCGCGTTCATCTCCCGGGCCTCCCTCACCATGCGCCCAACCATCACCGTCATTTCCCGGATGGCTTGCACAGCAGCCGCATCCCCGTGAATGGCAATCAACTCCGCATTCTCTTCTGCTGCTTCGCGCTCGGTCATTTCTCCCCGCTTGCTGTCGAGCCGTTCTGCATGCACCCACTCAAGCCCTCAACGCTTGCCTGAAGGCTTGCCCCGAGGCTTGCCCGTCTCGCTTCAGGGCTTGCCCGTTCCATCCGGCAAGCCGGACACCTCTCCGGCAAGCCTCGAAGCGCTCCACCGGGCAAGCCCGACACCAGGCAGGCAAGCCTCCCCGCGCCCCTCTTTGCGCAAGACCCTGCCGCAACCTCGCGGGCAACTCGAACCGGGACTGCATCCAATCCCGCGTACCGGGAAGCAACTTCCAACTTTCCCGCCCGGCGGTGAAACAGACCGCCTATGCGTCCCGCCACGTGTACCGCCTCCACTCCGCACATCGCTGACCCTTTCAATGGTCCGGAGAAGCGCCGGTTTCCCCAACCGGCGATGTCGTGTTATAAGGGCCCGCCCTCGACGAGCGGATTCCGGGGTACGCCCATAGAGGTGTGTTGGAGCGCCCCCGTGTGACGTCTTGTGATGCGCGTCACCTCAACAAGCCCCTCGCGTCGATCCACGGGAGGCGGGCATCCCTGCCCTGTGGGCAACCTTTCGGCCCAGTCGAGCACCCATCCGGTCGGTAGGCAGAAGAAGCACGCGGCCCAACTCGGCTGGACATCAGGCCGGTTTGAGCGCACGAGGAAGCAGAGGGAACTGACGCCGTGTGCACGGAATCGATCCTGCAACGGCGACCCTGTGGATACTTTCCGGCGAGACGATGAACGTACCGGCGTATTCATGACCAGATCGGGTCATACATGGATGGGGGCAGCACGGGCGGGGAGGCAGTAGCCGAAACGCCCCGCGCGTGAGGGCCCATGAAGTGCGGCAGCGGAGCTGTTCAGAGTTTCTTTACTGGATCAAGGCGGCCCGCTCACGTGGGCCGCGCGCGCTGGCGGCCCATGGCCGCCGACGCTCCATGTCTCCGCCACCGCTCCGGCGGCCCCGTCCACTCAGCGCGCAAGGCCAGACCAAGCGATCCGACAGAGCCCAGGAAGTAACCCGACCATCCCGAACAGCAACATCCGGGCCCACACCAGCAGTGCGATCCGACGCAGGCACCACGACCAGGCGCCCAGCCAATAGCCCTAGCCCAGGCCGGAATCCAGAAATGGCGCACGGAGGCACAGACAACGACAGGCAGGGTGGCTCAGGTCCGCCGTGGTGCGGGGTGGGCCACGTGACGGGCAATCGTCACAGCGCGGGAGCGTCGTGGCTAACGGGTGGGGGCGCGAGTCAGGACTGGGAGAAGAACACCGGACGAAGCCGCCCGCGGCGCGATTCAAGCTTGCGGGGCCGTGGAACGCGAAGACCCCGGCACAGGGGAACAGTGCCGGGGTCAGGGTGGGGTGGGAACTAGCCGACTGCGGGGTCTGGCAAATGCACCCGTGGGGACTGGGCGGCAGACAGTTTGGTGCCGTCCTGCTTGACGGCGATGAGTACGAAGTCCATCGATTGCATGTAGAGCCATGGCCACCTGATGCTGGTGGTGTCACTCGGAACGTCGACCTGGTTGTAGGTGTAGAACCGACCTTCGCTCCCGGGGGAGGTGGCCGGGTACCAGACGCCGTTGTGCACCTCGTAGTGGTCTACGTCCCCCGAAGTGCTCCCGGTCCAGCCGAGGTCCACCCGGCGGCCGTCTGCGACACCGGTGAAGTCGGTGGCGGGCGCGGGGGCGGATGGAACGACGACGGAGACGGTGGCACTGGGCAGCGCGCGTATGGATTCGCTGTGGTACGGCTCCACGGAGAAGAAATTCGTCGCGCCCGGAGTCACCGCTGCGAGGCAGCTGAAGCGGAAGTGGTCGCCCTCAGTGACGTAGGTGAGGTCGCGGCATTGCTCCGGGGTCGTACCTTCCCCGGAGGAGGGGACGCCGATGCTGTGGTTGAGGCGGTACATGCTCCATGTGAGGGCGAAGGTGTCCTGGGGCTGGTTCCAGTGCAGGAGGGCGGTGTTGTTGCCCTGGTAAGAGGCGGTGACGTCGGTCGCCCGGGGATGCCACCAGGCACTTGCGTAGGCCTCGTCGCCGGCCTGGACGGGTGCCACGTTGCCTGCGGCGTCGTAGGTCTCGACGCGGTAGCGAACCGAGCTGCCCGTGGCGGGTACGTAGTCGGTGAGGGTCGTACCGGTTGTGCGGGCGACCTCTGTCCAGGTGCTGTGGCCCGACACGATGCGCAGTACCCGGTACTGTGCGGCATCGGCCACGGGCTTCCAGGTGACGACGAAGCTCTCACGGGTGCGGTCGGTGCCCATGACGACGGTAGCCACCGTGCGGGAGGGCGGGGTCTTGTCTGCGGTGCGGACGGGTTGGTCGGTGCTTCCGGTGGAGGTGTTCCCGGCCTTGTCGTAGGCGCGGACCTCGTAGTAGAAGATCTGGCCGGTGGCCGGTGGGGCGCCGGTGTAGCTGGTCCCGGTGGTGGTCGCGGCAAGGATGTAGGCGCTGGTGCCCTGCAGCCGCCTGTACACGCGGTAGCCGGCGAGGTCCATTTCCTTGTTTTTGGCCCATGTGAGGGTCGCCTTCAGCGTGCTCGCGTTGTAAGCAGCGGTGGCACCGGTGGGCGCGAGTGGCTGGACCTTGTCGACGGTGGCCGAAGTCCGGGGCGCGTAAGTCAGCTTGACGTCGGCCGAGCCGGTCCAGTTGACGTAGTCGACGCGCAGGGTGTGCTTTCCGGACGGGACGGTGACGTTGACGGTTGTCCTGACGGCCGTGGAGACGTTCCTCCAGAGGTTGATCTTGCGTACACCGTCGATGTATACGCGTATGCCGTCTCGCGCCTCGGCGGCGAGGGTGAAGGGCCCGCCCGATCCGAAGTCGCGGGTAACGGTCCAGCGGACGCCGAAATTGTTGTATGGCAACCCGGCGGCCGGGGCGCCCGTGCCCCAGGACTGGTTGATCACTGAGTCGCAGTCGGTCTTCTTCGGCGTACCGGAGAACGTGGTGTTCGCGAAGAACTGTCGCTTGAATACCGGGGATGTGCATGTGACGGCGGCCGAGGCCGGCACTGCGGCAAGTATGCCGCTCGCTGTGGCGATGACGACAGCGGTGGACACGGATCTCAGCCGGATACGGTTCTTCACGTGGAGAAAGGCCCCTTCAGGCCCGGGCTCGCCGCCACTGCGTTGTGCCAGGGCGCGGGCAGGCGGGTAACGCGGACAAGGCGAGGGGGGAGGTGCGGCGGGAGAATGATCACACCGCTGTGCAGGCACTTTAATGGTCAAGTGCATGGTTGACCAGGCCCACCACCGCAACCCAGTCGGGTATGTCCACGGCGCGCACTGTATCGCCCGCACGGGACCCTCGAGACGAAGATCCGGAAGAAGCGCCCTAGGCCGAGACCTCAGCCGGGGCCGAGACCGGAGGCCGAACCTCAGTCAGTTCTTCAGCGCGGGCCAGCAGGAGAGGCGCCAGTTTGGGGTAGAAGCCCCGCGCCACGGCTTGGAGCATTTCTGCGAGTGCGGCCAACTCACCGATGCGGCCGGCGGGGGTGTCGAGGACATTGGCGAACTGACTGCGGATGCGGGTGGCCACGAGCGGCACGCGGAGGCTGTACGCGTGGAGAAGGCCCGGATCGTAACCGACCGGCACACGGCCCCAGCGCTCCCAGTCCAGCAGGGTCAGCGGCATTGCGGTGAGGTTGCCCCAGTGAACGTCACCATGACCGGTGACGCGCTCGATCTTGGACGGGGCGGGGATGCCAAGGAACTGGGGGAAGGCGCGCTCGATCCACTCGTCTCGCACGGTTTCCTTGGTCCCTTCCACATCCGCCAAGCGGTCGAGCGCCCGTTTCAGCAGCTGCCACCACTGCTCGGGGAGGGCAGGGTTGCGGAGGAGATCGGGGCTTCGGGGCGAGATGACGGGGTGCTCCACCAGGTCGAGCACCTCGGCTTCGAAGGCGTACTCCCCCTGCACCCAGTCGTACGTTCCGTGCAGGGCCGGGCGCGGCACGTCGCGCGGCACCAGGAGGTCCGCGCCGGTGATTCCCTGTCCTTGCTTGCGTCCGGCGTTCTTCATCAGGCCGCGGCTGACCCGTAGCCAGTACTTGCCCGACCGGCGGCCCAGGGTGAGGCCCGCGAAGCCCCAGGCCATCGGCCCCGTACAGGTCAAGCCAACTGCTTCGGCGGCCTGTTGGTGTGCGGCCTGCATCAGGGCCCGGGTGGCCTCATCCGGTGGCAAGTTCATCGGTCACTCTCCTGAGCTGTTCGCGGGTGAGAGGCGTGGCCAGGGCCTTGGCAGCATCGTCCCAGTGGTCGAGGCTGCTGGCCGAGGTCAGTACTACGTCCAGGGCCGGGCAGGAACCGGCAGCAAGCAGGCCGGCGGCGCCGGGCGAGAGACCGGGGCGGATGAAGCCCGTCAGTTCGGGTGTCATGGCACCAAGGAGTTCGCCGCCGTGCAGGGGCGCGGAGCCAAAGGTGATCATCCCAGCATCCTGTGCCTGGACCAGGGGGCCGCCGCCGTTGAGTGCCTGCGTGATCGGTGCGTCCATGATCAGGCTTACGGGCATCTGCAGGCCGATCAGATGGTGCCCCTCAGACCCTGCAGCTTCCCGGGCAAGAGCCACCAACTCGACGACGCTGAAGGCGCCTTCCCGAAGGCCCGACCAAGTGGACACTCCATAGCCGCCGATCCGGCGGAGTTGCACGAGACCTTCCAGGACGGTGAACGTCTCTCTCAGCCGCCGGCGCAGTGCGGCACGATCTGCGTGACGAGTGGCTCGCTCAGGGTTGTGGACGAACAGCAGGTCCACGCGCCCGAGCCGGTCCACGGCCTCTTCCACCTGGTGGCAGATGAACCGGGGGTCGAGGCTGTGGCCGACGGCGGCATCTTCTTCGGTGAGGACGCCGAGCGCCACGGCTGTCTGAGCCTGCCCCCGGGTGAAGAACCCAGCCTTGGTGGCAATCCGGGCAGCGCGCGGGTGCTCTCGCAGGACCGGTCCGAGGCGGTGGTGCGCCATCCCGTCGGCGTAGTTCGGTGCGGTGTCGATCCAGGGCGTTCCGGCCCGCAGAGCGATACGGGCCGCTTCGGCCACGTCGCGGACCCGGTAGGTCCCCAGGGCCAGGGCGGCCGTCATAGTGCGGTCCCGACGACAGCGACGGCCTGGCCCTCGATGAGGACCGAGATCAGTGCGGCCACGTCCTTCACGTTGAGCCCGGCGGAGTCGGCGAGGTCGCCCAGTGTGGTCGGCCGGCCGAGGAGCAGCCGCCGCAGGGCCGGTGCGGCGGAGTCGGAGAAATCCCACGCGGTACCGGCCGCCGAAAACGTGACTGTGCTGTGTCCGCTGTTCTCCACCACACGGCCCCTCGGAGCAGTCAGACGCACGGAGATCTCCGGCCGTGCGGGAAGCCCGTCCACGTAGGGAAGGGAGGGGATCGCGTGCCCGTGGTGCGTGGTGTCCATCGACTCCGCCCACCGCTCCACGAGCCGGGGGTCTGCCAGCTGATCCAGTACTTCCCGGCGCAGTGCCGCGAGAAAGTCCGACTGATCAGGCAGCGAGTCGAACCGCGGGATGTCCTTGCGCAGCGCGAGGGCGGATCGAAGCTGGTCCACGACCCAGTGGAGGAGGTCCGCGCCGGTGTGGGAGACGAGGCCGAAGGTCAGGTGCAGGGATTCCGTGCCCTGATCGGCGGTGACGGCGTGCCACCAGCCGCGCGGCAGATAGAGCACGTCTCCGGGCGCCAGGACGATGTCCGCCACAGGGTCGCCCTCGGGCCTCTGCGGTGACTCGACGTCGCGGAACGTCGGAGCCTGGCGCGTGGAGCCGTACAGTCGCCATCGTTTGGAGCCGTGCACTTGGACCACGACGACATCGTGGTCGTCCCAGTGGAGCCCGAATCCCTCCCGTTCCGTCCACGAGGCGTAGGCGTTGACCTGCACGGAGGTTCCGAGGAAGCGTTCCAGTCCCTCGGCTGCCGTCCCGATGGGCGGGTGGATCTTCTCGACCGAGTCCAGGACGAGCGAAGCGCCATCCTTGAGCTGGGTGTGCAGTTCGGCCGGCTGGATGCGGGACCAGGTCACCGCGCGGCGGGTCGTTGTCGGGACCGCGTACTGATGCACGGGGACCGTTTCGCCATCCATGGACAGTCGCAGCCGAGGCGGTTCCAAGCGCTGAGTTGCGATGATCCGGTTCAGGTCGTCCCAGGAGAAGAGGCCCGCCGTGTCGGCGGCGCCGGGGAAGTGAGCGTAGGAGCGGTTGTACGTCTGGGCGAGGAACGTGTCCCCGCCCAGACGCCCCGCCCACGAGGCAGCATCAAGCATCGTGGGCGGCCCGATCAGTCGTTGCCGTCGGAACGGCCGCCACTGACGTCGGACTCCTGCTCGGTACGGGTGCGAGCGGCCACGATCTTCCGCTTCGCGACCAGCAGGCCGCCCTCGGGCGCCGCCGAAGTGCTGTTCTCTTCCACCATTGAACTTGCCTCTCTACTTGGGGAACTCCCGCCGGAAGCCCGGCGGGAAGACTGGAGTCGGGCGGACCGAAGGGCCGCTATGGCATGGCGTAGATGCAAGCGGCGAACAGGCCCAGAGAGCCGACGATCAGAGCCACGTACAAGGGGCCCGCAAACTGGCCGATCCTGCGCAGCACCCACCGCGATAAGGCATCCACTACGCCGCTCCGGGCTCAGCCGCCACCCGGCGAAGCGCACGTGCCGATACGGACGGGCCCAGGCACCGGGGACATTCGCACGGCGGGTAGCACCCGGGATTCGAGAGGATGACGAAGGGGTCGCCCTCCCGCATGGCAGTCGTCTGCGACCACGAACGCCCGGAGTCGCGGGACACGCGCAGCGTCATCAGAACGCGGGGTTCGCTGCTCAGGTCCGCCGTCGATGAGACCCTTTCGTGTCGGCGACCCTCTGCATCGTTTCGCGTTGGCATGTCCGCACCTCTCCGCAGTTCCCAGCCCGCCTTGTTTGCGACAACAACCAGGAAACCGTGCGGAGTCGGAGGTCTCCACGGCATCGATGCGGCACTCTTGACGCAGATCCGTGCACGGGCACCAACGGGGCAGAAGTCACGGGAAGGGGGCGTCATGGGACTGGCGAAGCGACGCAGGGCCCTGGGCTACAGTCAGGAGAAAATGGCCCAGTTACTCGGCGTGGACCGCACAACGGTCGGGCGCTGGGAAAGCGGCAGGATCGCCCCTCAGCCGCCCCAGCGACGAGGCTTGGCTGCTGCCCTGGAAGTCAGCCTCCAAGAGCTGGACGCTCTCCTGACACCGCCACGAGCCGCAGGCCAGGAGATTGCCGGGCACCAGTCCAGTGACCCCCCGAGCGCGGGAGACTCCGACGAAATGATCCGCCGCGAATTCCTCCGCATACTGACGGTCAGCGGGGCCTTGACCGTCCTGCCGGTCGATGAGGCAGAGGCCCTCACCGAGGGCGTCCGTAGGGGGATGCCCGCCGACTTCGCACATATGAACAGCCATCTCTGGCAGGTCTACCAACTGGCTCGTTCCAAGGGTTCCGTCTACCCCGTCATCCGAGACCAGCTGACGACGCTGAACGAGGCCCTGGCGGGTAACCGCGGAAGCGCCCGCCCACTCCTCAACGCGGCTGCCGACCTCTTCCAGTTGGCCGGCGAGGTGGCGTTCGACCGCAACCGGTACTCCGACGCCGCCGCTTCGTACTCGCTGGCAGCGTCGATCAGCAAGGACGCAGAAGCGTACGACCTGTGGGCGTGCGCGCTCGTCCGTCACGCCTACGTGGACATGTCCGAGCAGCGCTATCACCAGGCGGCACAAATGCTCGGAGCGGCCCAACGACTGGCCGTCCGGGGTGACAACAACCTCTCGACCCGGCATTGGGTCGCTTCGGTCCAGGCCGAGGCGTATGCGGGTCTCGGTGACCTGGACGCGTGCGAGCGCGCGATGGACCAGGCGGAGAACGTCCGCGAACTCAGCGCGGGCAGCGTCAACGGGGGATGGCTCCGATTCGACGGCGCCCGTCTTGCCGAGGCGCGGGGATCGCGATACGTGCAGCTCGGCCGCCTCGACCTGGCGGAGGGCGCCTTGAAGAACGCCCTGGAGCAGACGGCCTTGGCGTCCGGGCAGTCCTACCGACGACGTGGAGCAGTGCTTACCGACTTGGCAGCCATCGGCGCTAAGCGGCGTGACGCCGAACAGGTCGTGGCGTACGGCAGAGAGGCCATCAGCTTGGCCCGAGCCTCAGCGTCCGGGTACGTCGCCCGTAGACTCCGAGACCTGTGCGACGAGTTCGGACCCTTGGCCCGCGACCACCGCGTGGCGGAGCTGGGGGCGGAGATCGCCACACTGAGCACGCCGTGACGAGAGGGGTAGGCATGTCGCAGACCGAAGGTGCACGACTTTTCCGGGAAACCTGGATCGCGGGAGTGCACCACCACTTCCCCGGAGAGCCGAAGGCTGGCTACGTCACCCCGTGGGACGACACCCCACAGTGGGAGCGTGACGCCGCCGGATCGGTTTACGCTCAGGTCCAGCAGTTCATCGAGCTCAGCGGTGGCCATGCGTCGAGGCTGTCCCGCGAGCAGAAGAGCCGGTTCGTTGCGACGTGTTGGACGGCTCAGATGTTCAAACACTTCGAGGACCCGAAGCCCGGGTATGTGGCGGACTGGCCCGACCTGCCGTCCTGGCAGCAGGAGACCGACGTCGACATCTTCGAAGCGATCGAGAAGGCACTCAGCTGACCACCCCTGAAAGTGGATAGGCGAAGAGCACCTACTACTTGCCCTAGCGCAGCACATGCCCCCGAGTCTGCTGTGGACCGGGGGCGTGCGCTCGTGGAAACCTCAGTGCCAGAGCGGCAGTTCTCGATAGAGACTCGCAGCCGGGGGCGCCTAGGTGATTCTTTATATTCCCACGTTACTCGAAAACTAGAATGGAATTTCTGTTTCCAATTCTAGCAATCGTTGAGCCTCGGGTTGCATTCCGGAGTCGTTGAGTATGCGAGAGAAATCCGCATGTTTCCCCTTGGGTACCGCCGTCAGTAGATACTCCAGGGTCGCGCGCGGTTCGATTCCCGGAATCTGCTCCGTTTTCAGGCAGTTAATCAACCTCAAGAGTCGATGCGGTCCCCCCTGTGCTCCTGCGTGCAGGATGAGCTCTCGATCCCCGAGGAATGCTTCAGGGATGGCTCCGGCAGTCGCCAATGCCATTCTGGGCCATGCGTGCAGCCCGATATTCTCTGCGAGTTCATCGGCGTCGTCCTTCAGTGTGGCGGCGCGCAGTGCGCGCAGGACGTCGGCCAGATCTGGCCTGGTACCCCCTGACCATTCGCCTTTTCCGAGAATGGCGTCAACGAAATGGTGTGCGTACCAGAAGCTCAGCTCCCCTTCGTTCCGGCGAAGGGCGACCAGGAGCTTTGGTACCTCGGAAGGGAGTTGAGCCAGCAGGCAGGTCTGGAAGTATCGATTGCCGATATTTTCTGGACCGTCATCGGCTATCGATTCGAGGATTTTCACTATCTGGCCGGGTGGTGCATGTGCGGCCAATTTGAGGAAGCCTAGGTAATCCATATGTGCGCGGCCGAGTGCAACAACGACAGTTGGCAGCCATGTCTCTAGGGAGCGAATTGCTCCCTGCCTTGCGAGATTTGCGATATCGTCCATGCCGGCGTTGATGAGGGGCGGGATTAGTTCCTGTAGATCAGATGGGTCGCCGGTTCCCTGATCCTGGGATTTTTTAGGGTCCGTCTCGTGCGGCGGTTCAACTGCATGCCAATTTTTGGGCGCAGTAGGGTGCGCTGCCTTTTCTTGCCACACTTGCTCATCGACATCTTCAGGAGAAAGCGGAGCGCCGATCGAGCGCGCGTAGTCGGCGCATGCTCGAACCAGGGCCAGCAACTGGACCATTTTCAGACCACTATTTCCGGAGAACTTGTCCTGGATAGAGGCCCGGCTCATCCTTCTGCCTTGGCGGTCGGTGAGCTTCTCCAGGTCTCGTAGTGAGGGGTTGCCAGCCCGGACACGCAAGCGACCCAGCTGTTTCGCCAGGGAGTCCTCAGCCATCGCGCTGCCCCGTCTCATGGTTCGTTCCCGCCGTCTGTCCAGTGTCGTCCAGCATCGGCCACAACTGTCCAGCTCAGTTCGGTTCAGACTAGGGCGCGGTGAGCCGACTGTCCGGAGTTCAGCAGGAACGTCCGAGGCACTGGTGGACAGCTGAGACGCACAGCTTCCCTTGGAGCGTGTCCCCATCAACGGACGCGTTGTCAGACGGTGAAAGGAGCATGGAACCAGTGGATGTGACCATCACGCTCTGGGTTCTGGCCGGCTCGGGCGTGGCGAGCGTGGCATTGTTCGCTGCCAAGGGCCTGCTTGATCAACTACCTGGAGTCTTCGACTCTTGGCGTGCTGCGCAACGCGCGTGGCGAGGAGATCCGCCACCATCACCGGAGCTTCACTCCTGCCAAGGTGTCTGCGCGCTGGATCACCCAGACGCTCGCTCTGTCTGAGCACCTACCCAGAGGTATCTGATGGGCTAGTGGACCAGGTGTGGACCGCCAGCGGCGGTGAGTGACCCAGAGGTGGGGGAACGTGCAGGTCATGCACGACGAAGACGCTGCTCGCAGCACTCTCTTGAAAACCGTCGTGGCAGCGATGTCACCGTGGGTTCAAATCCCACACCCACCGCAGGTGAACGGCCCCTGACCGGGTGAATCGGTCGGGGGCCGTTCTTCGTACCGCTGTTCTCCAGCCCCCGTGGTTCCCCGTCAGTTCCTCGTGCAGCCGCTGATCTCGGCCGACGCACGCAGCCTTGGCCGGAGCTGTCACTGGGCGGTGCCCCTATCAGCGTACGGAGATGGCTTTCTCTTCCTCTACGACCGCCCGGAGCTACCCGCACCGTATGGCCGAAGCCGCATCGCTGCCTCTTACGCGCCGTCGGCGGCGTTGACTGTGCGGCGGGCCCGCAGCAGGCGGGCCAGGGTGTAGACGCGTATGGCTGTGAACACGAGGACTGCGGTTCCGAGGGCGGCCATGGCAGGTTCTCCGTCGCGGACCGCCGCGTAGAAGAGGAAGCCGCTGAACGGAAGGCCGAGGGCGACGAGCAAGGGCTCGCGGACCTGGATCGGGAGGAGGCGGAGAAGTAGTCCGAGCATGCGGTCACTTCATCAGGCCGGGCCGGGCGGTGCTGTGGTGGAGCCCACAATTCCGCCGGCGGGAGTCGGCTCACGGGGTACAAGGCGGTGACGGCCACCCGCAGTTCGGCTCTGGTCACAGGGAACTGAAGTGGTGCCTCTACGGTGTTCGCTCGTCAGGGGTGTTCCGGCGGCCCGTGGTCAGGCGGGCTGCTGAGGCGATCGCGGCTCTGGCCTCCTGTTCGGAGAGGCCGGTGTGGACCGCGGCGGCGGTGAGGGCGTCCGCGAGGTCGTCGCCGAAGCCGTGTTCGTAGGCGCGGCAGGCGGCCCAGAAGAGACGCGTGTTGCGCTGGCCCTCCCGTGCCGCCCGTACGAACTGGATCAGGCCTTGGCCTTGGCGGATTCCGGGTTGGTGGGTTGTGGGGCGGTGGCCTGTGGGGTGGTGGCCTGTGGGGTGGTGGGGGCGCGTGGGGGGTGTGAGCAGGCGGAGGAGTGTGCGGGGGCACGGGGCGGGAGTGAGGTGGGCGGTGCCCGGGGCCAGGCGGTAGGTGCCGTGGGTGGTGACCGAGCCGGGGCCCACGAGGTATCCGCCGAAGCCGCGGATGTCGATGCCGGGCGCGAGGCGGCTCGCCGAGTTCGGTACGGCCACGTCGGGCGGGCCGGTCAGCCAGAGGTGGCGTCCGCCGCTCGGGGTGAGCACGGTGATGGTCGGCGGGATGGTGAACCGGTGCCGTTCGGCGAGCTGTTGGAGAGCGGCCATGGAGTCGCTGCCGTGCGCCGCGTCGATGTCGATGTCGAGGTCGATGCCGATGAGGCGGTGCGGTGGCCGGCCGCAGGCGATGCCGTAGCCGGTGGCGCGTGGGGCGGCGGCGAAGAGGGCGCGTACGGCGGCGGGGTCGGTGGTGGCGTCGTGGACGCCGTGGCCGGGCAGTCCGCAGGCGCCCCGGCAGCGGACCAGGGGGTCTTCGCCGCGGTGGGGGGAGCGCAGGGCGGGGAGCTTGGTGGCGGACAACGGGATGACGGGGAGCCCCCGCTCGGCGGCGGCGAGCGCGTGGGCCAGGGCCAGGGTGGCGGTCTGCCAGTCGATGGTGGCCATGCATTCATTATCGTACAAGCGTTCGATAGAGGGAAGAGTGCGAGGGGGGTGTCGGGGGCCGGGGAAGGGTCGAGAGGGTGACGCAGGAACGTTTTTTCCCTTGGGGGGTGCGGGATGAGGTGGGGGCAGGGCGTGTGAGCTGGGGTTTTGGGGCGCGCGGGAGGTTTATCGGGTGTTCCTCACGCTTGAGGGGGAATCGAGGGCTGCGGGGTGGTTCGGTGGGGATTCGGTGGGCAACTCTGGTTCTGCGACGTCGTGCCCAACTCCGAAGCGGTCGGCCAACTGCCTCGGGATCAGCCGTAACAGCCGTAACAAGCCGTACTTTCGGTTCCTGGAGGAATTGACATGGCAAGCATTCGTACCGCTCGCGCCCTCGCCGCTGTTGCCGCCCTGCCGCTCGCTGTCGCACTCTTCGGTGGTGTGGCAGCAGCCGACAACGGCTCCTTCGCGAACGACGGATCGAACGCGGCGGTGGCGACGATCGGCGTCAGCGGTGTCGGTGGCGACAACTTCGGCAACTCGTCGACCTCGCAGCAGCAGGCGGTCGGGTCCGGCGCCTCGAACCAGAGCAACTCGGCCCAGGTGAACGGCTCGGCCTTCACGGCGATCAACCAGTCCAACCACAACTACGCGGTGAACTTCTCCCCGTTCTGGTGAGCCGGAGGCCGGGGGCTGCTGGGGGGTAGGTCCGCGGCGAGGTGAAGCACGGTCTGCGCGGCGGCACTTCGGTGCCGTCGCGCAGACCTTTGTGCGGTGCGGGCCTCGTGGAGACAGGCTCGAGGTGCGGCAGCGGCCTTGACAGTCCGACCGAATCTGACGGACAGTCAGAAACGTCATTGACCTCACCGATCCGTACGCCCGGGAGGACGCCGCCGTGCACCTCGCCCCGACGGAACGCCAGCAGCAGCTGCGCGCCGAACTCCGCACGTACTTCCGCGATGTCATGCCGGATACGAAGGCGGAGGACCCGGCCGAGCAACGCGCGTTGCTGCGGCGGATCGGCGCCGACGGCATGCTCGGACTCGGCTGGCCCGTGGAGTACGGCGGGCAGGGCCGGGGTCCCGACGAACAGTTCGTCTTCTTCGACGAGGCGTACCGCGCGGGCGCGCCCGTATCGATGGTCACGCTCAACACCGTCGGACCGACCCTGATGAAGTACGGGACGGACGAGCAGAGGGCCTACTTCCTGCCCAGAATTCTCAGCGGCGAACTGGTCTTCGCGATCGGCTACAGCGAGCCGGAGGCGGGTACGGACCTGGCGGCGCTTCGTACGAGGGCGGTACGGGACGGCGAGTGCTGGGTCATCGACGGGCAGAAGATCTTCACCAGCAACGCCCAGAACGCGGACTGGATCTGGCTCGCCTGCCGTACGGACCCCGAAGCGCCCAAGCACAAGGGCATCTCGATCATTCTCGTGCCGACGGACGATCCGGGCTTCGCCTGGACACCCATCGAAACCGTGGGCGGCTTGACCACGACGGCCACCTATTACGACCGCGTCCGGGTGCCCGTCACTCATCTCGTCGGCGCGGAGAACGCCGGCTGGGGCCTGATCACCAACCAGCTGAATCACGAGCGGGTGGCGCTCGCCGCGATCGGCATGCAGGCCGAGGATTTCTACGACGCGGCCCTGGCCTGCGCCCGGACCCCCGATCCGGTGACGGGGCGGCGGCCGGTTGACGAGGCCTGGGTGCGATCCCGGCTGGCCGAGGCGTATGCCCGGCTGGCGGCAACGCGCCTGCTCAACTGGCGTTTGGTGGGGTCCGTGGGGGCGGGCTCACTGGCCCCCGGCGAGGCGAGCGGCGTGAAGTTCGTGGGAACCGAAAGCGCCGTCGAGGTGTATCGAATGTGCCAGGAAATTACGGGCGAGGCCGGAATGGTCCGCGGCGGCTCACTCGGTTCGTTCGGGGACGGGGAGCTGGAGCGGATGAACAGGGCGGCGCAGATCAACACCTTCGGGGGCGGGGTGAGCGAGGTGCAGCGGGAGATCGTCGCGACGATGCGGCTCGGCATGAAGAGGGGGAAGCGGTGACGGAAGGGCTGGGAGGGGGAAGCGGGCAGCGGCAGCCGGACGAGCTCCACCGGCGTATCAAGGGTTACGAGGGTCGGGCCGCGGCCACCGCGGGCGTCGGCAAGGACGTGGTCAACCAGGCCATGATCCGGCACTGGTGCGAGGCGATGGGGGACAGTCACCCGGCGTACGAGGGGCCGGAGGCGATCGCGCCGCCGACGATGCTCCAGGCGTGGACGATGGGCGGGCTCTCGGGGCACTCGGACCGTTCCGAGGCGTACGACGAGCTGTTCACCCTGCTCGACGGCGCCGGTTACACCTCGGTGGTCGCGACCGATTGCGAGCAGGAGTATCTGCGGCCGCTCCGTCCCGGCGACCGGATCACCTTCGATGCGGTGATCGAGTCGGTCTCGGAGCGGAAGACGACCAAGCTGGGGACGGGGTATTTCGTCACGACACGGATGGACGTCCAGGCGGACGGTGAGCCCGCCGGGACGCATCGCTTCAGGATTCTCAAGTACCGGCCCGTCCAAGGGAAGCAGAGCCCCAGGAGCCTGCGACCGCGCCCGGTGATCAACAGGGACAACGCCGGATTCTGGGAAGGGGTGGCCGAGCACAGACTGCTGATCCAGCGCTGTACGGAGTGCGCGACGCTGCGCTTCCCCTGGCTCCCCGGGTGCAACGAGTGCGGTTGCCAGGAGTGGGACACCGTCGAGGCGAGCGGCGAGGGCACCGTCTTCTCGTATGTCGTGATGCACCATCCGCCTTTCCCCGCCTTCAGTCGGTCCGACGAGCCGGGGCCGTACGCGGTGGGGCTGGTCGAGCTGGCCGAAGGGGTGCGGATGGTCAGCAATGTCATTGGGGTGCCGTCCGACAAGATCCGTCCGGGCATGCCGGTGCGGCTCGAATTCTTGCGTACGGACCCCGAGTTGGAGCTTCCGGTGTTCCGGGGGAGTGAGGGCTGACATGGACTTCACGCCTACGGAGGAACAGGCCGCGGGGCAGGGGCTTGCCGCCCGGATCTTCAAGGACCTCTCGACGCACGAGCGACTGGCGACGGCCGGGACGGGCACCGACGCCGAGCTCTGGAAGGAGCTGTGCGCGGCAGGGCTGATCGCCGCGGTCGAGGAGATCGGGCTGCTGGGGCTGGTGCTGCTGCTGGAGGAGCAGGGCAGGACCACCGCGCAGGTGCCCTTCGCGGCGACGTGCGTATACGGGGTGCTGGCGGTCGACGAGCACGGCTCGGCTGAGCAGCGCGAGCGGCTGCTGCCGCCACTGCGGGACGGCACGGCGGTGGCGACGGGGGCGTTTCCGGCGCGCGGCGGTCTCCGCTCGGACGGTGATGGCGGGCGGCTGAGCGGGACCGTGCCGTACGTGCCCTGGCTGCGGGACGCGACGCATGTCCTGGTGCCCGACGCGGACAGGGCGCTGTGGATGGTGCGTACCGCAGAGCACGGGGTTTCGGTGCAGCTGGTGGAGACGACGGCGCCGTGGGCGGCGGCGCGGCTCGACCTGGACGGGGCACCCGGGGAACGGCTCGGCGGGGCGGGTGCCTACGCCTCGGTGCTGGCCATGAGCCGTACGGCGTTCGCGGGGCTGCAGGCCGGAGTGGCGGCCGGTTCGCTGGCGCGCGCCGTCGAACACACCGCGACCCGGGCGCAGTTCGGCCGTCCGCTCTCCACCAACCAGGCGGTACTGCTGCGCGCCGCCGACGCGCACATGGACACCGAGGCGATCCGGGTCACCGCGTACGAGGCGGCATGGCGGCGCGACCACTCGCTCGCGTACGGGGCACAGGCGCTGACGGCCGCGTGGTGGGCGTCGGAGGCGGGCCGGCGCGTCGTACACGCCGGACAGCATCTCCACGGCGGGACGGGTGCCGACCTGGAGCATCCCGTCCACCGGCACTTCCTGTGGGGGCGCCAGCTCGACGCCTACTTGGGATGTGGCAGTGAAGTGCTCGATGAGCTGGGCCAGTTGCTGGCGGAGACGGGGGCGGAGGAGGTGTCGACATGAGGCAGGAAGAGGTCCGCGGTGCGGCAGGGCGACCGTGCGTGGGCGAGGAGCTGGCGCCGCTGGAGATCGAGGTGACCCGCACCCTCATCGTTGCGGGGGCCGTCGCGTCCCGCGATTACCAGGATGTGCACCATGATGCCGAGCTCGCGCGGGAGAAGGGGTCGCCGGACATCTTCATGAACATCCTCACGACGAACGGTCTCGTGGGCCGGTTCGTCACCGACCGCTTCGGTCCGTCGGCGGTGCTGAGGAAGGTCGCGATCCGACTGGGAGCACCCAACTACCCCGGGGACCTGATGGTGTTGACCGGAACGGTCGTCGCAGTATCAGGCACGGCGGACTCGACCGGGGGCACGGAGATCGCGGCGGCGGAGGCCGCAGAGGTAGAGATCGTGGAGGTGGAGGTCGTGGGGACCAATGGGCTGGGGCGCCATGTCTCGGGCAGGGTCACCGTCGCTCTGCCGGCCGCCGGCCCGTCGGTGGAGGCGGTGGCATGAGCCTGCGCAGGGCCGATTCGCTCGGCGGAAAGGCCGCGGTCGTAGGGATCGGGGCGACCGAGTTCTCCAAGGACTCGGGGCGCAGTGAGTTGAAACTGGCCGTCGAGGCCGTGCGGGCCGCTCTCGACGATGCCGGGCTGACCCCCGCCGACGTCGACGGGATGGTCACGTTCACCATGGACACCAGCCCCGAGATCACGGTCGCGCAGGCGGCCGGCATCGGTGAGCTGTCGTTCTTCTCCCGGGTCCACTACGGCGGCGGGGCCGCGTGCGCCACCGTGCAGCAGGCGGCGCTGGCCGTGGCGAGCGGGGTGGCCGATGTCGTTGTCTGCTACCGCGCGTTCAACGAGCGCTCCGGGCGCAGATTCGGTTCCGGCGTACAGCAGCGCGAGCCCACCGCGGAGGGGTCAGCGCTTGGCTGGAATCTCCCCTTCGGGCTGCTCACCCCCGCCTCCTGGGTGGCGATGGCGGCCCAGCGCTACCTGCACACCTACGGTCTGAGCCCCGAGGTCTTCGGGCATGTAGCGGTCACGGACAGACGCCATGCCGCCAGGAATCCGGCGGCACACTTCTACGGGAAGCCGATCACCCTCGCCGATCACGCCGCCTCGCGGTGGATCGTCGAACCGCTGCGGCTGCTCGACTGCTGCCAGGAGACCGACGGCGGGCAGGCGATCGTGGTCACCAGTGCCGAGCGGGCCAGGGACCTGCCCCAGCCACCCGCCGTGATCGTCGCCGCGGCCCAGGGGGCGGGACGGGCCCAGGAGCAGATGACCAGCTTCTACCGCGACGGGCTGACGGGACTGCCGGAGATGGGAGTGGTGGCCCGACAGCTCTGGCGCAGCTCCGGGCTGTCCCCCGCCGATATCGATGTGGGCATCCTCTACGACCACTTCACCCCGTTCGTCCTCATGCAGCTGGAGGAGTTCGGTTTCTGCGGGCCGGGTGAGGCCGCGGACTTCGTGGCGGGCGACGAACTGCCCCTGAACACGCACGGAGGGCAGCTGGGAGAGGCGTATCTGCACGGGATGAACGGCATCGCGGAGGCGGTCCGGCAGATCCGTTCCACCTCGGTGAACCAGATATCCGGTGCGGCCAGGACGCTGGTCACGGCCGGTACGGGCGTTCCCACATCGGGGCTGATCCTGGGCACGGACGACTGAGCGTGCGGCGCGGCTGAGGTCCGGCGGAGGCGGTGCGCACAGGTGCCGGCCGGCCGGTGTCCGGCTCAGGGGCGGACCCTGACGCGGGCCGCCGGCCCCTCCACCTTCAGGAGGTGGAGCCTGCCCCGCCCCTACAACCTGAGGCGGACGTCGCTTCGGGACCTGGGGCCGATCCCCTGGGTGGCACCCGCTTCTAGCGTGGAGGAATGACCACGCCAGTCTGCACCGGCGCCTCCAGGGCAGTCGCTGCCGCCGCCGGACACCCGACCTGCTCGCCCTATGCGTCGTTCTCCTCGTACGTACGGGCGCGGGGGCCTGTACTGCTGCGGACGGCCCGCTCGCTCACCGCGAACCCGAGCGATGCGGAGGATCTGCTGCAGACCGCGCTCACCAAGACGTACGTCGCGTGGGAGCGGATCGAGGACCATCGGGCTCTCGACGGATATGTCCGCCGGGCCCTGGTGAACACGCGCACCTCGCAGTGGCGCAAGCGCAAGGTCGACGAGTTCGCCTGTGAGGAGCTGCCCGAGCAGGAGGCCGTACCGGCCCCCGACCCGGCCGAGCAGCAGTCGCTGCACGACGCGATGTGGCGGGCCGTCCTCAAGCTCCCGGACCGGCAGCGCGCCATGGTCGTCCTGCGCTACTACGAGGATCTCAGCGAGGCCCAGACGGCCGAGGTGCTCGGTGTGTCCATCGGGACGGTCAAGAGTGCGGTCTCGCGGGCACTCGGCAAACTCCGCGAGGACCCGGAGCTGACCCCGGTCCGGTAAGGGCGGCCCGTCCCGGGACGAGCGGTTTTGCCCGGCGACACCGATTCGTATGCGCAGGAGTAGTGACATACCAAGTGGTATGTGCGCAGAATCAGCGGAACATTACTGCCGCGTAGCGCCCACCGGGAGGACGCCGTGCTCAGCACCATGCAGGACGTACCGCTGACTGTCACCCGCATCCTGACCCATGGGATGTCGATCCACGGGAAGTCGCAGGTCACGACCTGGACCGGCGAACCCGAGCCGCATCGTCGTACCTTCGCCGAGATCGGCAGGCGCGCCGGACAGCTGGCCCACGCCCTGCGCGACGAGCTCGGCATCGACGACGACCAGCGGGTCGCCACGCTCATGTGGAACAACGCCGAGCACGTCGAGGCCTATCTGGCGATCCCCTCCATGGGCGCCGTACTGCACACGCTCAACCTCCGGCTTCCCGCCGAACAGCTGGCGTGGATCGTCAATCACGCCGACGACAAGGTCGTGATCGTCAACGGGTCGCTGCTGCCGCTGCTCGTGCCGCTGCTCCCCCATCTGCCGTCCATCGAGCATGTGGTGGTCTCGGGCCCGGGTGACCGCTCCGGGCTCAGCGGAATCGCGCCGCGCGTGCACGAGTACGAGGAGCTGCTGGCCGGTCGGGCCACCGACTACGACTGGCCCGAGCTGGACGAACGCCAGGCCGCCGCCATGTGTTACACCTCCGGCACCACGGGCGACCCCAAGGGCGTCGTCTACTCCCACCGCTCCATCTACCTGCACTCCATGCAGGTCAACATGACCGAGTCGATGGGGCTGACGGACAAGGACACCACCCTGGTGGTTGTACCCCAATTTCATGTAAATGCTTGGGGTTTGCCGCATGCGACGTTCATGACCGGCGTCAACATGCTCATGCCGGACCGCTTCCTCCAGCCCGCCCCGCTCGCCGACATGATCGAGCGCGAGAAGCCGACCCACGCCGCCGCCGTCCCCACCATCTGGCAGGGACTGCTCGCCGAGGTCACCGCCAACCCGCGCGACCTCACGTCCATGGCCAGCGTCACCATCGGCGGCGCCGCCTGCCCGCCCTCCCTCATGGAGGCGTACGACAAGCTGGGCGTCCGCCTCTGCCACGCCTGGGGCATGACGGAGACCTCGCCGCTCGGCACCATGGCCAACCCGCCCGCCGGGCTGACCGAGGAGGAGGAATGGCCGTACCGCATCACGCAGGGCCGCTTCCCCGCCGGCGTCGAGGCACGTCTGGTCGGCCCCGGCGGCGACCACCTGCCGTGGGACGGCGAGTCGGCCGGTGAGCTGGAGGTCCGCGGGTCCTGGATCGCCGGTGCGTACTACGGCGGTTCGGACGGCGAGCACCTGCGGCCCGAGGACAAATTCAGCGAGGACGGCTGGCTGAAGACCGGTGACGTCGGCGTGATCAGCGCGGACGGCTTCCTCACCCTCACCGACCGGGCCAAGGACGTCATCAAGTCCGGCGGGGAGTGGATCAGCAGCGTCGAACTGGAAAACGCGCTGATGGGGCACCCGGACGTGGCCGAGGCCGCGGTCGTGGCCGTCCCCGACGAGAAGTGGGGCGAGCGCCCGCTCGCCACCGTCGTCCTCAAGGAGGGCGCCACCGCCGACTACGCCGAACTGAAGGAGTTCCTCGCGCAGTCGGTCGCCAAGTGGCAGCTGCCGGAACGCTGGACGATCATCCCGGCGGTTCCGAAGACGAGCGTCGGCAAGTTCGACAAGAAGGTGATCCGCAAGCAGTACGCGGACGGTGAGCTGGACATCACCCAGCTCTGACCCGGTTCGAGAAAGAGGGCGGTACGGGACTTCCCGTACCGCCCTCTTCGTATGCACGCGTCAGTTGGTGCCAATCTTCGCCAGCAGGTCGACGATGCGGGACTGCACCTCGTCGCTGGTGGAGCGCTCGGCCAGGAACAGAACGGTTTCGCCCGAGCCGAGCCCGGACAGTTCCGACTCGTGCAGACCGGTCGAGGTGTAGACGACCAGCGGCGTGCGGTTCAACTGGCCGTTCGCGCGCAGCCAGTCGATGATTCCGGCCCGTCGGCGGCGTACCTGCATCAGATCCATGACCACCAGGTTCGGCCGCATCCGGGTGGCGAGCTCGACCGCCTCGTTGTCGGACGCCGCCCTCGCGACCTGCATCCCGCGGCGCTCCAGCGTCTCCGTCAGCGCCACCGCGATCTCCTCGTGCTCCTCGATCAGGAGCACCCGCGGCGGATGCTGTTCGCTGTCGCGGGGGGCGAGCGCCTTGAGGAGTACGGCGGGGTCGGCACCGTACGCCGCCTCGCGCGTCGCCTGTCCGAGCCCGGCCGTCACCAGCACCGGAACCTCGGCGGCCACCGCCGCCCGGCGCAGCGACTGGAGGGCGGTCCGGGTGATCGGGCCGGTCAGCGGGTCCACGAAGAGCGCGGCGGGGAACGCGGCGATCTGGGCGTCGACCTCTTCGCGGGAGTGCACGATCACGGGGCGGTAGCCGCGGTCGCTCAGCGCCTGCTGGGTGGAGACGTCGGGCGCCGGCCAGACGAGCAGCCGTCGCGGATTGTCCAGCGGCTCCGGGGGGAGCTCGTCGTCGACGGGGCGGGGCTGCGGCCGATTGGCGACCTCGACCGCGCCACCGGGGCCGTCCAGCGGCTCCGGTCCTTCGGCGGCGCCCCTGTCGGGCGCCCCTATGGCGTACGCGCGCCCTGCGGCCACCGGGGTCGACAGCAGCTGACCGGACCCGGGGCCCTTCGTGGCGCCACCCTGCGTGGCGGCCGGTTCGGGGCCGGCCGGGGCGGCACCGGGCTGCGGCGGAACGGGCGGCGCCGGAGGCTCGGCCTCCGGCGGGGCGGCCAGCTTGCGGCGCCGCCCGCCGAGGCTCTGGTTCTGCTGGTGCGCGAGGTGCTGCGCGAACGGCACACCCTGCCCCAGCGTCCGCACGCTGAACGCACGGCCCTGGGTCGAGTCCGAGGACGCGGGCATCGGTGCTTCGGCGGGCAACGGCTGGCGCCGCACATCCTGTACGGGGGTCCTGGGGTCGGCGGGGTGGGGCGCGGCGGGCCGTGCGCTCTCCTGCGGCGGGACCGGTGCGGGGGCCGGGATGGCCCCGGTGGTGTGCGTGGTCCGGTCGCGGCCCGCCCAGGACTCGTCGTCGGGCGCGTTCGTGTCCCCCGCCAGTGCGGCCAGGCCCTGGCCCGAGGTGCCGTCCTGACCCCAGCCGGGGGGCGTGGACGCGTTGCCCGGCTCCTCCAGCGCGACGGGACGGCGCGCCCGGCGGCGGCTGGACGGTACGGGGTGCGCCTGCGGCGGTGTGTGGTCGGCGTCCGGCGTGGTCTGTACGGCGTCGTGGCGCTGGGGCGACGGTTCGCCCGCCGCCTCGGCCACGGGCGGAACCCGGTCCGCGTCGGCCGGCGGCAGCGCGAACGCGGTGCGCGGCCCCGTCGGCTCGGCCTGAGCGGCACGCTCCTGGGCGGCCGACAGCGCGCGTCGCGCCCGGCGCCCACCGGGCTGCGAGCCCTGGGCGTCGCCGCCCGAAGCGCCCGAAGGCCCGTCAGGGGAGGGCGGTGAGGCGAGGGCCGGAAGGGCCGGCTGGGGCTCTCCGTCCCGTCGCGCACGGTGGCCCGACGGCGAAACCGGCATCTGCGCGCCCGACGGCACGCCCTGCGGCGGCACGGTCTGCCCGAGCTGCGGACGACCCTGCGCACCCTCGGCCGCGGTCACCACGGACCCTTCGGAAGGGGCGGGAACCACGGAGGGACCCGAGGCAACAGCGGGCAACGCCAACGCCTGGCCCTGCTGGACCACCCCCCGAGCCCCCTGAGCCTCCTCCGGCTCCGGCAGATTCACCGCCCCCGTCTCCGCCGGGCTGGGGCGTCCGCGCCTGCGGCCGGAACCGCCGTTCGGCGCCCCGGGCCCCGGTTCCGCGAGCTGCGGCTGCTCCTCGGCAGCGGCTTCCGGCGCCGCCGTCCCGCGCCGGGCCCTGCGCCGCCCGGTCGGCTCCGCCGCATCGGTGTCCGTCGCCTCGGCGCCGCCCACAGGACTGTCCAGGAAGGCGTCGGTCGACGACCTGCGCGCTCTGCGCCGACCACCACTCGTAGCGCCCTGGCCCTGTAGGACGATCTCCTGAGCCGGCACGCTCTCCTGAGCCGGCACGCTCTCCTGAGCCGGCACGGCCTCCACCGGCGGGGGCACAACCGTGCCGGAGCCGGCTCCGAGCGGTACTTCGAGTACGTACGCACTGCCGCTCATCCCCGGCATCTCGTGCGTCTGGAGCACCCCGCCGTGCGCCCGTACGATCCCGCGCACGATCGGCTCGTGCACCGGGTCTCCCCCGGCGAACGGCCCGCGCACCTCGATCCGTACGACGTCACCGCGCTGCGCGGCCGCCACGACGACCGTCGAATCGACGTAACCGCCGCCGGGCGTCAGGCGGGTCTTGCCCGTCGAGTCGACACCGGCGACGTCCGCGACCAGGTGGGCGAGCGCCGTCGCCAGCCGCCCCGGGTCCACCTCGGCCTCGATCGGCGGGGCATGCACCGCGAACTGCGCGCGCCCCGGCCCGATCAGCTCCACCGCGCCGTCGATACCGGCCGCCACGACACCGTCGAGCAGTACGGGGACCTTGGCGAGACCCTCCGTACCCGAGTCCAGACGCTGGTACCCCAGCACGTTGTCGACGAGGGTCGTCATCCGGGCGTAGCCCGCGGCCAGGTGGTGCAGGATCTGGTTGGCCTCCGGCCACAGCTGGCCGGCCGGATCGGCGGCGAGCGTGGACAGCTCACCGCGCAGCTCCTCCAGCGGGCCGCGCAGCGACTCGCCGAGTACGGCGGTCAGCTGGCCCTGCCGGGAGCTCAGTCCGGTGACCAGGTCGGTCTGCTTCTCCAGCTCGGAGGCGTACCGCTCCGTGCGGTCGGCGAGTTCGGCCGCGTGCCGCTCGGTCAGCTCGGCGAGCTCCGCGGCGTGGGCCTCGGTGAGCCGGGTGACCTCGGCGGTGTGGCTCCCGGTCAGTTCGTCGACCTCGGTCGTGTGCTGCTCGGTGAGCTCCTCGTACGGCCTGCGGTCGGTGAACGTCATCACCGCACCGACCAGCTGGTCCCCGTCCCTGACCGGTGCGGTCGTCAGATCGACCGGCACCTGCGCGCCGCTCCTGGACCACAGCACCTGCCCGCGCACCCGGTGCTTGCGCCCGGACTTGAGGGTGTCGGCGAGTGGGGACTCCTCGTACGGGAAGGGCTCGCCCTCCGCACGCGAGTGAAGGACCAGCGGGTGCAGTTCCTTGCCGCCGAGGTCGCTGGCGCGGAAGCCGAGTATCTGGGCGGCGGCCGGGTTGACGAGGACGACGCGGCCGTCCGTGTCCGTACCCACGACGCCCTCGGACGCGGCCCGCAGGATCATCTCCGTCTGGCGCTGCGAACGGGCCAGTTCGGCCTCGGTGTCGACGGTGCCCGACAGATCGCGTACGACCAGCATCAGCAGCTCGTCGCCGGTGTAGCTGGAGTGGATGTCGTTGTACCCGGCCTGGCCGCTGTCCAGGCTCGCGCTGGTGATCTCCGCCGGGAATTCGATGCCGTCGGTACGCCGCGCGGTCATCCGCGTCGGCTTGGTCCTGCCCTGCTCGTCCGCAGCCTCCGGCCGACGCATCGACCCCGGGATCAGCTTGGAGTCGAACTCCGGAAGCAGATCGAGCAGTCCGCGCCCGACGAGCGCGGTGCCCGGGGTCTCGAACATTTCGAGGGCGATGGTGTTGGCGTTGACGACCGTGCCGTTGCAATTGACGAGCAGAAGCCCGTCCGGAAGGGCGTCGAGTATGGCTGCGAGGCGAGCAGCGCCTCGGGATGGCCTGCTGCTCACGACGACGCTTCCTCCCTGATTACCGCACCTTGCCGACAGCGGGCCCCATCCTGCCCCTCGGGCCGCAGGCTGTCACTGGAGGAGTCTAAAGGCAGGGGAGGGCAGCGGGGCGGCCTATGAGGGGGAGCTCTCACCAAGGTTCTGTGCGAGCCGTGTACGCCGGGGGCGTGACCTGTGACCGTCCGCGCACCGTGTGACGTGCGCGGACACCGGGCGGCCGGGCCGGCGGGAGGGCCTGCGGGAGGGCTGTCAGACGGTGGGCAGGACCGGAATCAGGTTGTTCCAGCGTGAGATCTCGCAGCCGTTCACCCGGTTCAGATACGCGGAGAAGTCCTGCCCCTGCCAGGTCCCGACGATCCGCGCGGTGGCCGGACCGCCGTGCATCTGGGTGCACATGGCGTCCTTGGGCGTCGGCAGGAACGGGTTCTCGCCCGCGGCCTCCGCTTCCGCCAGCCGGCCGCAGGCCGCCTGTGCCTTCGCGTGGGTGCCGCCCGCCCTGTCGGGCCCGCACAGGAGCTCGAAGGTGCCGTCGGCCGCCGGGTCCCCGGAGTCCGTGACGGTCACGGTCATCCGCATCCCGGCATCCTGGCCCCCACGGCTCCACGGGTCCTGCGGGTCGTTCTGCGGGAAGTCGTTCTGGAGGAACACCGGCAGCGGCAGCAGCGGCAGCAGCGGTACGGGGACCGGGGCCACGGCGATCGCCGCCGGCGCGGCGGCGGCGAGTGCGGCGAGAGAGGCGACAGCGGTGACGGCGAGACGACGCAGCATGCGGGGCTCCTGTGCTCTGGACACGACGTGCGGCGGACGGGAGGGGGCGGCGCCCCCTCTCCCTATAACGCTCCGCACGCCCCGACGATGCGCAACCGCAGCGGTGCTTTGCCCTGGCACCCGCATGCCTAGTACGGTGGGCGGCGATTGGTGACAGCGCGCTCGACTGTGTCATCATCTGCAACGCACCACCCGCGCTCGCGCGGGGTGTGCTGGAGGCGTCGCCTAGTCCGGTCTATGGCGCCGCACTGCTAATGCGGTTTGGGTCTTAAAGCCCATCGAGGGTTCAAATCCCTCCGCCTCCGCTCTCACCCGAAGCCCCGTGCCCCTGGCACGGGGCTTCGGTCGTCTCCGGCCGCCGATGGCTCCGTACGGGTGAAGGACGACCCGCCCCGCAAGGGTCCCGAGACGGCGTTTCCGCAGCTCAGGGCTGGTGGAGCTAATGGATTTCGCGTGACGGCGCAGGTCATGTAATGTTGTTCTCGCAACGCCGACGGGGCAGAAAAGCCCGGGAGGCAAGCCAGCGGGTCACACCAACGGCAGGCACTCGTAGCTTAACGGATAGAGCATCTGACTACGGATCAGAAGGTTGCAGGTTCGAATCCTGCCGAGTGCACAGCAGGCGAAAGGCCCCCAGGAGAAATCCCGGGGGCCTTTCGCGTTGCCCGTACAGCAGCGGAGTACAGCAGCGGAGTACAGCAACCGCGTCAGCCGGTACCGCCCATCGCGTCCGACAGCCGACCAATCGCGTCGTCGAGCAGGTCGAGGGTGGCCCAGGCCGGGGGCGGTGAATCGGGCCCGTCGGGTCCGTCGAAGCGGATCACGGCGTGGAGGTGGACCGCGCAGCGCTTTCGGTATTCGGCGACCTTCCCGAAGGAGAGCCGGGATTGTTCGCGGGCTGCCATTTGAGTGGATCCCGATCGCGGACATCCGAGGCATGATCGACCGCCGTGAGATCGTCAGCAGTGGATCTCTCGTGGCGTGCTGTACGTGCTCATGGATGAGGCGATCCGCTGACCTCGCGGGGAGTTGACAGCGGGCCTCCCGATTGATCGTCACCCCTGTTAGTGGGTGGGCGGTCATGTCCTCGACACGGGCTTTGGGTCACCGTGTCGAGGACGATCAGTCTCACTGCCTAATAGTGATCGTACCGAGACGGCGAGTAGACCTCGCCTTCCAGGACGACGCCACTGACCGCACCCACGGTGGGGTTGTTCGACTCATGTGTGAGCTGCGTCTCCCACGCATCCCAATTCCCTGCGATGTCCTGATTGACCGTCTGCGATCCCGCCGGCTGCTGTGGCTGTTGGTCAGGAGCGTCCTCGGCTGCATGGGAGCCAGCCCTCTCGCCCTGCTTACGGTGGCGCCCCTTGGATGCGGCACCGCCATTTCCGCGCAGCATCCCCTGCGTGGACAACTCCTTCAGCCGCGCTACGACGCTTGCCACGTCGGTGCCGATCTGCGCAGCCAGCACATGCAGATCGACCCCCTGGCTCCAGCCGGTACCGAGGGCAGCATCCAGGTCTCCCGACCACTCGGCGGCCGGACGGTTCTCGTCGGAAGCCGTCTGGCCGTCGAGCATGTCGCCAGCAACGATCCGCGCATTACTCTTGCCCACCTCGCGGCGTGCTGACCTCACCTCACGCTCAGGCAGGCCCAACAGGTCGGCTGCGGACCTGTCCCGCCCCACTGTGACGGCAAACGCTGCCAGTAGACGGCTGCGGTACAGCTGCGCCTCTCGTAGCGCTTCTTCCACCAATCTGACCCGTTTGTCATGCAAACAGAATTCTTCCGCTAGGACTTTGTGCTGACTCCAGGACTGCTGCGGATCCATGATTGGAACAACGTTTCTTTTGTTGGAATGTGCTGGTCAACAGCGGATTGTCACTCGAAAGGCCCAGTGATCACGCCAGACGGATTTTCTGTGGCACTGTGCTTGCGCCCGCGAATGATCGCGCGAGTCCGATCCGGGCTGTTTATCAAATCAACGACCCTCGTCATGTCTGTCAGAGGTCTTTTCGAAGGGCGCGAGCGTCCGCCATTGGGTGACCGGGAGGACTTCCCGGAGACGGGACTCGAAGACGACAGCTACGGGCTCTCGCCGGTGAGGCGCCAGTTCGTCGTGGAACTCGCGTAGGCGCCAGGCCACCCGCTCGGACGCCACCGATGATGCGGGTTCCAGTGCCCCCGTCGTGGTCCGGTACAGCAGCGCAGTACCGCAACCACAGCAACCGTCCTCGTCCGTTACCGACTCTGATCGGTGGCGTCGTACGTCAGGCGGGCCTGTTCGACCTTGGGCAGGTTGGTGGTTGCCCAGGTGGCCAGGGTGGCGAACAGGGGGGCCAGGCTGCGGCCCAGTTCGGTGATCTCGTACTCCACGCGCGGGGGGACCTCGGGGTAGTACGTGCGCTCCACGAGGCCGTCGCGTTCGAGTTGGCGCAGGCGTTGGGTCAGCACCTTGGGGGTGATGACGCCGATGCGGCGTTCCAGTTCGACGAAGCGCTGGCGGCCGTACTCGTTCAGATTCAGCAGGATCGGTGTGGTCCAGCGGCTGAACACGATGTCGATGACAGGGCCAACGGGGCAGCTGAGCGGGCTCACCGCCGTGAGCGCGGGGTGGGCTTCGTCCACAGTCATGCGTCGTTCCCTTCGAGTCGCAACGTGATCCAGTGGACGCTGTCGCCCGGCAGCAGCTGATAGCGCTCGGTCTCGACGAACCCGTGCTTCAGCGCGAACCGCAGGCCGTCCGTGTCGGAGGCCAGGACCACCGTCTCGATCACCTGGGCGCCGAGGGTGTGTGCCTGCTTCAGAGAGCGTTCGTAGAGCTCGGTGCCGAAGCCCTGGCCGCGGTGGGCGGTGAGTACGCGGGCGATGACGGTCACTGTGGAGGAGTCGTCCGCCGGTGGACGTACGGTCGTGCAGCCCACGAGGACGTCGTCGAGGTATGCGACCTCCAGGTGGTTGCGCAGGGCGCGTTCCCGCACGTCGTCGAGCGACAGGGCGTGGGCCGGGATGATCACGTTGTGGGCGTGCTGCCAGTCCTTGAGCATGGCGTCGCCGACGGGCTGTTCGATACGGAGGCCGGTCATCGCAACAGGATGCACCACCCGTGGCGCCCGTACCGTGGGTGCGCTGATGTTTCTGTGGAGTGCGGGGGTTGCGCGTGGGATGGCGGTGCACCGGTCTGCGGTGGCCCGATGACGGGCCCGAGCTGGGGTGGCAGAAGGATGGTGTGACCGCTGTTCGGCGGGTGAGTGTCCTTTCGTATGGGAAGGAGCTCGGGTTCCGGGCCGTTGGGGAGCGGCACTGTGTCGGGGCGCGGGGCAACGTCTGTCCGGTGGCGGCCGTGGTGCCGGCGCGCAGTACGGGGGCGCGGTGTCCGGAGTGCGCGCGGCTGGACCGGGCGCATTCGGTCGCGGCCGACACGATCGCCGACGACCCGCGGACGTACCGCGTCTATGTCGCCTGGTTCGGGCCCGGGATGGTCAAGGTCGGGATCACCTCAGAGGAGCGGGGTGCGGCGCGGCTGCGGGAGCAGGGGGCCGTGGTGTTCAGCTGGCTGGGGCGCGGGCCGCTGATGGCCGCGCGGCGCACGGAGGAGCTGCTGCGGGCCGCGCTCGGAGTGCCGGACCGGATTCCGTACGCGAGGAAGAGAGCTGTGCGCGCCGTGCTGCCGGGGGTTGAGGAGCGGGCCGCTGAGGTGGCTGAGTTGTACGGGCGGGCCGCGGCGCTCGAAGGGGGCGGGTGGCCGGAGTCGTTGGAGCGTCTGCCGTTCGAGGCCGTCGACCATGGTGCGGTGTTCGGGCTCGGCGGGACGGTCGAGGTGGCGCGGGCGGTGACCGGGCTGGTCGACGGGGGTGTGGTGGCCGGGCGGCTGGTGGCGGCGGCCGGGCCGGATCTGCATCTGGAGACCGGGGCGGGGGGTGTCGTGGTGCTGGACACCCGGCTGGTCACCGGCTGGGAGCTCACGGGGGCCGACGCGGGGGCAGGGGTGAGTGTGCCCGTCGTCGATATCGGGGGTGGCGGGGTGCAGGACGGGTTGTTCTGAGAGGGTCGGGGAGGGAGTGAGAGGGGTGGGCAGGGAGTGAGCGGGGTGGCTGGTGTGAGTGGTGACAGCGCGGATGTCGTGCGGTTCTGGGAGCGGCTCGGGCTTCCCGGGATCATCGATGTCCATACGCACTTCATGCCGGAGCAGGTGCTCCGCAAGGTGTGGGCGTACTTCGACTCGGTGGGGCCGCTGACCGGTATGGAGTGGCCGATCGCCTACCGGCACGACGAGGACGAACGGCTCGCGCTGCTGCGGTCGTTCGGCGTGCTCCGGTTCACCTCGATGCTCTATCCGCACCGGGCGGGGATGGCGGCCTGGCTGAACGGCTGGGCCGCGGACTTCGCGGAGCGGGTGCCCGACTGTCTGCACACGGCGACCTTCTTTCCGGAGGAGGGCGTGGAGAGGTATGTGCGGGAGGCCGTCGAGGCGGGGGCGCGGGTGTTCAAGTCGCACCTCCAGGTCGGGGCTTACGACCCGAACGACCCGCTCCTTGAGCCGGTGTGGGGGCTGCTCGCGGAGGCCGGGGTTCCGGTGGTGATGCACTGCGGGTCCGGGCCGACGCCCGGCAAGTACACGGGGCCGGGACCGGTCGGCCGGCTGCTGGCGCGGCATCCGCGGCTGCGGCTCGTGGTGGCGCACATGGGGATGCCGGAGTACGCGGACTTCCTGGCGCTTGCGGAGACGTACCCCGAGGTGCGGCTCGATACGACGATGGCGTTCACGGACTTCAGCGAGGGACTCACCCCGTTCCCCGTCGGGGAACGGGGGCGGCTCGCGGATCTGGAGGACCGGATTCTGCTGGGCACGGACTTCCCGAACATCCCGTACCCGTACGTCCACCAGCTGCACGCTCTGGAGCGGCTGGAGCTGGGCGATGCGTGGTTGCGGGCTGTGTGTCATGGGAACGCGAGCGCGTTGTTCCGCTGAGGCCTTTCTCAGGGAATTCACAGGAACGGGCAAGAGCTCTCTCACGGGCGCCTTCCAGGGTGGAGGCATGACGATGACGACCTCGCCCCAGGGGCGTACCGAACTGCTCAGGCCGGACCGCAGTCCGGTCCGCGTACTCGTGGTGGACGACGAGGCTCCGCTCGCCGAGCTGCTCTCCATGGCCCTGCGGTACGAGGGCTGGGACGTGCGCAGTGCCGGGGACGGCGCAGGGGCCGTGCGCGCGGCGCGCGACTTCCGGCCCGACGCGGTCGTGCTCGACGTGATGCTGCCCGACATGGACGGGCTCGCCGTCCTCGGCAGGATGCGCCGTGAGCTCTCCGATGTGCCGGTCCTGTTCCTTACGGCGCGCGACTCGGTCGAGGACCGCATCGCCGGGCTCACCGCGGGCGGCGACGACTACGTCACCAAGCCGTTCAGCCTGGAGGAGGTCGTGGCGCGGCTGCGCGGGCTGATCCGCCGGTCCGGTACGGCCGCCGCGGCGCGGAGCGACTCCACGCTCGCCGTCGGTGACCTGGTGCTCAACGAGGACAGCCACGAGGTCAGCCGGGGTGAGCAGTCCATCCATCTCACGGCGACCGAATTCGAACTGCTCCGCTTCCTGATGCGCAATCCGCGCCGGGTGCTGAGCAAGGCCCAGATCCTGGACCGGGTGTGGAACTACGACTTCGGCGGCCAGGCCAATGTCGTCGAGCTCTACATTTCGTATCTCCGCAAGAAGATCGACGCGGGGCGCTCCCCGATGATCCACACCCGGCGCGGGGCCGGGTATCTGATCAAGCCCGGTGAGTAGGCGGGTGCGGCCGGCGGGCCGGCTGAGGCGGCCGTGGACGCTGCGGACCCGGCTCGTCGTGTCCGCCGTCTCGCTCATCGCGGTCGTGGCGGCCGTCATCGGCACGGTGACCGCCATCGCGTTCCAGAGCTATATGTACGGCAAGCTGGACGACCAGCTGCACTCCATCGCCGTACGGGCCGAACGGCCGCCCGGTTCGCCGCTCCCCATGGGGCTCCAGGGCACCGGGCCGCTGGGTTTCATCGGCGGGGGTGGCCAGCCCTTCGGTACGGTCGGTGCCGTTCTGGACGACGAGGGCTCCGTCACCGGCTCGAAGGTCGTCGAGGACAAGGGGCAGCGCGCCCAGGAAAGTTCGAGGGCGCTGACCGACGCCGAGTCGGACGCGCTGGTGGCAGCAGGTGCCGAGGCGGGCTCCGGGGTGCACGGCGTCGATCTGCCGGGCCTCGGCAGCTACCGCGTGGAGGCCGTCCCTACGTCCGACGGGACCACGATCCTCGTCGGCATTCCCGCCGACGAGGTGCGCAGTGACCTCACCGCCCTGATCCTCGTGGAGGTCTGCGTCACCGCGGCCGGACTCGTCGCCGCCGGGATCGCGGGCGCCGCCATGGTCGGCGTCGCCCTGCGCCCGCTGCGCCGGGTGGCCGCCACGGCGACCCGGGTCTCCGAACTCCCTCTGCACAGCGGCGAGGTGGACCTCGCCGAACGCGTACCGGACGCCGAGGCCGATCCCCGTACCGAGGTCGGACAGGTCGGTGCGGCCCTCAACCGGATGCTGGGGCACGTCGGTTCGGCGCTTGAGGTGCGCCAGGAGAGCGAGACACGGGTACGGCAGTTCGTCGCCGACGCCAGCCATGAACTGCGCACCCCGCTGGCCTCGATACGCGGCTACGCCGAACTGACCCGGCGCGGACGCGAGGAGACCGGCCCCGACACCCGGCACGCGCTGGGGCGTATCGAGTCGGAGGCACAGCGGATGACCGGCATGGTCGAGGACCTGCTGCTCCTGGCGCGGCTCGACGCGGGGCGCCCGCTCTCGTACGAGAGCACTGATCTGTCGCCGCTCGTCGTCGACGCCGTGAGCGACGCGCGTGCCGCCGGCCGGACCGGCGAGGCCGGTGCGTGGGACGACGAGCACCACTGGCGGCTGGAGCTGCCGGACGTTCCCGCGCCCGTACGGGCCGATCCGACCCGGCTTCATCAGGTGCTGGTCAACCTGTTGGCGAACGCCCGTACCCACACCCCGCCCGGGACCACGGTCACCGCGCGCGTCCGTGCGGCGGGCGCCGGGCATCCCTGGGTGACGCTCGAGGTGCAGGACGACGGGCCGGGCATCGCGGCCGACCTCCTGCCGCACGTCTTCGAACGGTTCGCGCGGGGCGATGCCTCGCGCTCGCGCAACGCGGGCTCCACAGGTCTCGGGCTCGCCATCGTGCAGGCCGTCGTCGCCGCGCACGACGGGCGGGTGGAGGTGCGGTCGGTGCCGGGGAACACGGTGTTCGCCGTGCGGCTTCCGGCCGATCCGGTGTACGCGGGGAACTAGGGCCTCTCGCCGCAGCTGTCCTGGCCTCCAGCGATCGTGGCTCACAGCACCGGCACAGGCTCAGCACACCGGTGTGACAGCGCGGTCGACGAGCGTCAAGGGCATGAGAACCGACACCCCTTGGAGCACCTTGCCGGCCCGGGAACATCTCCTGGCCGGAGCGGTCGACGCGGCCGGTGCACCCGTACTCGACGTCGTGGTCCCCGTCTTCAACGAGGAGAAGGATCTCGAAACGTGTGTGCTCCGGCTGCATGAGCACCTCGTGCGGACCTTCCCGTACCCCTTCCGGATCACCGTCGCGGACAACGCGAGCACCGACCGTACGCCCCAGGTGGCGGCCCGGCTCGCGGCCACCGTCCCCGAGGTGTGCTCGTACCGGCTGGAGGAGAAGGGCCGCGGGCGGGCCCTGCGCACGGTCTGGTCCCACTCGGACGCGCCGGTCCTCGCGTATATGGACGTCGACCTCTCGACCGACCTCAACGCGCTGCTGCCGCTGGTCGCGCCCCTGATCTCGGGCCACTCCGACCTTGCCATCGGCTCCCGGCTCGCGCGCAGTTCGCGGGTGGTGCGCGGCTCGAAGCGGGAGTTCATCTCGCGGGCCTACAACCTCATCCTGCGCTCCTCGCTGGCCGCCCGTTTCAGCGACGCGCAGTGCGGATTCAAGGCGATACGGCGTGAGGTCGCGCAGCGGCTGCTGCCGATGGTCGAGGACACCGGCTGGTTCTTCGACACCGAGATGCTGGTGCTCGCCGAGCGTGCCGGTCTGCGTATCCACGAGGTGCCGGTCGACTGGGTCGACGACCCCGACTCCACCGTGCACATCGTGCGGACGGCGACCGACGACCTGAAGGGCGTGTGGCGCGTGGGGCGGGCGCTGGCCGTCGGCGCCCTGCCGCTGGACCGGCTGGCCCGGCCCTTCGGGGACGATCCGCGCGACCGCGCGCTGCCCGGGGTGCCGGGCGGGCTGGCCCGCCAGCTGGTCGGGTTCTGTGTCGTGGGCGCTCTCTCCACGCTCTTCTATCTCGCCCTGTACTCGCTGTTCCGGATGGGCTTCGGCCCGCAGTTCGCCAACGGCGGCGCTCTGCTGGTGTCGGCCGTCGCCAATACGGCAGCCAACCGGAGGCTCACTTTCCGAGTGCGGGGCCGGGGCGGAGCCATACGGCACCAGGCGCAGGGGCTCGTCGTCTTCGCCATCGGTCTCGCGCTGACCAGCGGCTCGCTCGCCGCACTCGGCGCGGCTTCCGGATCGCCCTCGCACGGCACGGAACTCGCCGTCCTGATCACGGCCAACCTCGCGGCGACGGTGCTGCGGTTTCTGCTTTTCCGCGCCTGGGTCTTCCCGGACCGGAGCGCCTCCGAACACGAACTGAGGAACGTCCGATGACCACCTACCCCGACCATCTCCCCGGTCACCTCCCCGCCCACCCGCCGGGCGTCTCCCCGGGCGTCTCCCCGGGCGTCTCCCCGGGCGTCTCCCCGGGCGTCTCCCCGGGCGTTTCCGCAGGACACGGCCGCCCCCGGGAGCCGTTCCTGCGCCGCACCCTGCGCGGCAGGGCGGACGACCCGCGCTGGGTGCGGCCGGCCATGTTCGGCATGCTGCTCGTCGTGGGCCTGGCCTATCTGTGGAACCTCAGTGCGTCCGGGTACGCCAACTCCTTCTACTCCGCAGCCGTGCAGGCGGGCAGCCAGAGCTGGAAGGCGTTCTTCTTCGGCTCGCTGGACTCCGCCAACGCCATCACCGTCGACAAGCCCCCGGCCACGCTCTGGCCGATGGCCCTCGCGGTACGGATCTTCGGCCTCAACGCGTGGGCGGTCCTCGTCCCGCAGGTGCTGATGGGTGTGGCCACGGCCGGGGTGCTCTACGCCGCCGTGCGCCGCCGCTTCAGCGCGCCCGCCGGACTGATCGCGATGGCGGTGTTCGCGCTCACGCCCGTCGCCGCCCTGATGTTCCGCTTCAACAACCCGGACGCGCTCCTCGCGCTGCTGATGACCGTCACCGTCTACTGCGTGCTCCGCGCGCTGGAGAACGGGCGGACGAAGTGGCTGGTCTGGGCGGGTGTCGCGGTCGGGCTCGCGTTCCTGACGAAGACCCTCCAGGCGTTCCTGATCCTGCCGCCGCTCGCCGTGCTGTACGCGGTGTGCGCGCCCACCTCCGTACGCAAGCGGCTGGGCCAACTCGCCCTGTCAGCAGGTGCGATGGTCGTCGCCGGTGGCTGGTGGGTGGCGATCGTCGAGCTGTGGCCCGCCTCCTCGCGTCCGTACATCGGCGGTTCGCAGAACAACTCCTTCCTTGAACTGACCTTCGGCTACAACGGACTCGGCCGTCTCAACGGCGAGGAGACCGGCAGCGTCGGCGGTGGGGGCGGCGGCGGTCAGGGCGGCGGCTGGGGCGAGACCGGCATCGGCCGGATGTTCAACTCCGAGATCGGCGGCCAGATTTCCTGGCTGCTGCCCGCCGCGCTGATCCTCTTGATCGCGGGCGTGTGGCTCACCCGGAAGGCGAAGCGGACCGATACCGCCCGCGCGGCGTTCCTCGCCTGGGGCGGCTCGCTGCTGATGACCGCGCTCGTCTTCAGCTTCATGGCCGGCATCTTCCACCAGTACTACACGGTGGCCCTGGCTCCCTACCTCGCGGCTCTCGTCGGCATGGGCGTCACGGTGCTGTGGGAGGAGCGCGCCCTGTGGTGGGCGCGGGCGGTCCTCGCCTGCACGCTCGCCGTCACGGCGTACTGGTCGTACGTCCTCCTGGGGCGCACCCCGGACTATCTGCCGTGGCTGCGCTGGACCGTCCTGATCGTCGGGCTCGTCGGCGCGGTGGGCCTGCTGTTCGCCTCCCGGCTGGGGCGCCGACTCGCCTTCGCCGTCGTGGGTCTTGGCTTCGCCGCGTCGCTCGCGGGGCCGACGGCGTACACGATCAGCACGCTCGACACCGGGCACCAGGGCTCGATCGTCACGGCGGGTCCGTCCGGCGCCAGCGTGATGGGCGGCGGCCGGGGCGGCCCCGGCGGCGAGGCCCCGGGCGGCGGCGGAATGGGCCGGCCGCCGGGCGGCGGCCAGCAGGGCCAGGGGCAGCAGGGCCAGGGCCAGGGCCAGCAGGGTCAGGGCCAGGGTCAGCAGCCCGGTGCCATGCCCGGCGGCACTGCGCCCGGCGGTACGACGCCCGGCGGTACGGCACCTGGCGGTACCGCACCCGGCGGCACCACGGCCGAAGGCGGCATGGGCGGTGGCGGCGGAGGAGGTATGGGCGGACTGCTCAACGGTGCGTCCGTCGGCGCCGAGGCCAAGAAACTCCTGGAGGCGAACGCCGGGGACTACACCTGGGCCGCAGCGGCCATCGGTTCGCAGAACGCCGCGAGTTACCAGCTCGCCACCGGAGAGCCCGTGATGGCCATCGGCGGCTTCAACGGCAGCGACCCCGCTCCGACGCTCGCCCAGTTCAAGAGTTACGTCGAGGACGGGAAGATCCACTACTTCATCTCGGGCGGTATGGGCGGTGGTGGCGGCGGTAACAGCGGCACCTCCTCGCAGATCTCCTCGTGGGTGGAGGACTCCTTCAAGAAGGTCACCGTCGGCAGCGCGACCTTCTACGACCTGACCCGGCCGACGGACGCAGCGGAGTAGGCGAGGGAAGTACGGGGGGCCGGAAACCCTTCCGGGCGGTGGTCGTGAAATGGACTTGTACGGCGTACAAGGAGTGCTTTACGGTGTACGACGCCACGCACTCCCATACACCGTACGAGTAGCCATGGAGCTCAAGGAGCCCGCATGACGGCGACCACCGCCGAGCCGAACGACCTAGTCCCCCAGGGGCACCCGCAGCGCTGGCTGATCCTCGGCGTCATTTGTCTGGCCCAGCTCACCGTGCTGCTCGACAACACCGTCCTGAACGTCGCCATCCCCTCCCTCACCACCGAACTGGACGCGTCCACCGCCGACGTGCAGTGGATGATCAACGCCTACTCGCTCGTCCAGTCCGGTCTGCTCCTCACGGCCGGCAGCGCCGCCGACCGCTACGGCCGCAAGCGGATGCTGGTCGCGGGACTCGCCCTCTTCGGCATCGGTTCGCTGGTGGCCGGGCTCTCGCAGTCCTCCGGCCAGCTCATCGCGGCCCGCGCCGGAATGGGTATCGGCGGTGCGCTGCTGATCACCACCACCCTGGCCGTGGTGGTCCAGATCTTCGACGACAGCGAGCGCGTCAAGGCGATCGGCCTCTGGTCGACCGTCAACTCGCTGGGCTTCGCCACCGGTCCGCTCATCGGCGGGATCATGCTCGACCACTTCTGGTGGGGTGCGATCTTCCTCATCAACATCCCGGTCGCGATCGTCGGCCTGATCGCGGTCCTGCGCCTCGTGCCGGAGTCCAAGAACCCGCAGGGCGACCGGCCCGACCTGCTCGGCGCGCTGCTCTCCACCATCGGTATGACCGCCGTCGTGTACGCGATCATCTCCGGCCCGGAACACGGCTGGGCGTCCGGTCAGGTCCTGCTCACCGCCTTCACCGGGGTCGCGGTCCTCACCGGATTCGTCCTGTGGGAGCTCCACATCCCGTACCCGATGCTGGACATGCACTTCTTCCGGAACCAGAAGTTCATTGGGGCGGTCGCGGGCGCGATCCTCGTCGCCTTCGGGATGGGCGGTTCGCTCTTCCTGCTGACGCAGCACCTGCAGTTCGTGCTCGGATACGGGCCCCTGGAGGCCGGACTCCGTACGGCTCCGCTCGCGCTCACCGTGGTCGCGCTCAACCTCACGGGTCTCGGAGCCCGCCTCGTACCGAAGCTGGGGACGCCCGCCACCATCGCCGCCGGGATGAGCCTGCTGGCCGCCGGGCTCGGCGCCATCGCGGTGCTCGGCAGCGACGGATACGGCGGCATGCTCATCGGCCTCGTCGTCATGGGTGCGGGGATCTCGCTCGCGATGCCCGCCATGGCCAACGCGATCATGAGCGCCATTCCGCCCGAGAAGGCGGGCGTGGGCGCCGGGGTCAACGGCACGCTCGCCGAATTCGGCAACGGCCTCGGGGTCGCCGTGCTCGGCGCCGTACTGAACTCGCGCTTCGCCGCCCTCGTACCCGCGGCGGTGGGAGCGGCCTCGCTGCCTGCGGCGCTCGCCGCCGCGGACGGCGAGGGGGAGCGCCGGCGCATCACGGATGCCTTTGCCTCAGGACTGGAGACCAGTCAGCTGGTCGGCGCGGTCGCGGTGCTCGCGGGCGGCCTGCTCGCCGCGGCGCTGCTGAGGCGGGCCGAGCGGATGGAATCAGGGCCTGCGGGCCCTGCCGTGAAGGACCCGGCTGCGGCAGACTCGGCCGGAACAGCGGCATAGCATCGGAGGGGACGCGTACCGGACCGTGGCCGTCCGGTACGTGCCGTCCGGTACGTGCCGTCCGGTACGTGCCCCCACCGCCCCGGTCCGTCCGGTCCGCCAGAACGAGGAGAGTGCGCCATGGTGTCCGCGGCCGACCGTGTGAAGAACCCCGCGCGGACCAGTGTGTGGCTGGACCGGCGGACACCTTCGCGTGCCCGCAGGACCGAGTCGCCCGTGGGCCTGGACCGGGACAGGATCACCGCGGCGTCGGTGCGGCTGCTGGACGCGGAGGGCCTCGCCAAGTTCTCCATGCGCCGCCTCGCGGCGGAGCTGGACGTCACCGCGATGTCCCTCTACTGGTACGTCGACACCAAGGACGACCTGCTGGAACTGGCGATGGACTCGGTCTTCGCCGAGATCGTGCCCCCCAGCGAGGACGAGGACTGGCGCGACCGGCTGCGCGCGATGGCCCGCAGCTACCGCGAACTGATCGTCCGCCACATCTGGGTGTCGCCGCTGGCCGGTCACTTCCTCAACATCGGCCCGCAGGCCATGCTGTTCTCGTACGCCGTCCAGGACATCATCCGCGCCACCGGGCTGCCGATGAAGAACCAGACGGGTGCACTGGCCGCCGCGTTCCACTTCGTGTACGGATTCGGCACCATCGAGGGCCACTTCGTGGAGCGGTGCAAGGACGCGGGGCTCAGCCAGGACGAGTACTTCCAGCAGGCGATGGGCACCATCAAGGCCGAGCCGCACCTCAAGAAGCTCGTCGAGGCCTCCGTCGACGTGATGGAGGCGCGCGGCGGCGGCACGGTCGACGACATGCGCGAGCGGGACTTCGTCTTCGCGCTGGACCTGGTGATCGCGGGCATCGAGGCGATGTGCGCCCGGGCGGGCGTCTCCGCTCAGTAGCCCCGGTCCGCGTCCACGGCGAGCGCCGGCACCTTGCCTGTACGCAGCTCGTCCCAGCAGGCCTCGAAGTCCCTGACGACGTCCTCGTCGGCCGTGATCCCGGCGGAGTGCGACGTGATCACCGTACGAGGGAGCTGCCAGCAGCCGGCGTCGGGCGCCGCGGGCTCCTGGGGAAGCACGTCGAGTACGGCCCGCCGTACGGTCCCGGCGCGCAGGGCCGCCCCCAGAGCCTCCATGTCCACGGTCGCCCCGCGCCCGACGTTGACGAAGCTCGCACCCCGCACGGCCGCGAAGCGGCGGGCACCGAAGTAGCCCTCCGTCGCGTCCGTCAGCGGCAGCGCGGCGATCACCCAGCGCGCCGCGCCCAGCTCCTCCGTATCCGCGTCCGCCCCGATCACCCGGTCGAAGTCCGGCGGCGGTACGGCACGCGGGCTGCGGGCCACCCCCACCGTCCGGATACCGCATCCCCGCAGCAGACCGGCGACCGCCGAACCGATGCGCCCGGTGCCGTAGACCAGGGCGGTCTGCCCCGCGGCGAGTTCGGAGGGGATACGCCGCCACTCGGCCCGCGCGTGCTGCGCGGCGAACTCCGGGACGGCCTGGCATTCGGCGAGCACCCAGGCCAGGACGTACTGGGCGATCCGCTCGCCCATGCGCCCCACCGTCCGGGTGAGCAGCGCGTCCGGTGGCCAGGGGCCGGAGTCGAGCAGCGCGTCCGTACCGGCGTTGACGCTGTGGAACCAGACCAGCCGCCCACCGCGGAGCGCGTCAGGCAGCGAGGCACCCACGTACAGGTACGGACCGTCCGGCGCGCTCCCGGACGCCCGCTCCACCGGACGCCCGGTGATCCGCTCCAGCTCCCGGACCACGGGGTCGCCGACGTCGGGCGCGACCAGCAGCCGGGCCCGCGCAAGCAGGTCCGGGACGGGCGGTGCGGTCTCGGGGAGTTCTGTCACGAGTCAGTTCCCGGGGGCCAGATGGGCAGGGAAGCCGCCGGTGGCGAGTGGACCCCAGCGCTCCGGAGTGATCCGGATGATCGACTTGCCCTGCTTGACCATCGCCGCCCGGTACTCGTCCCAGTCCGGGTGCTCGCCGGAGATGTTCCGGAAGTACTCGACGAGCGGCTCGACCGAATCCGGTGAGTCGATCACCTCGGCCGACCCGTCGATCTGGACCCAGGCGCCGTTCCAGTCGTCCGACAGGACGATCACGCTCACCCGCTCGTCCCGCTTGGCGTTACGGGTCTTCGCGCGCTCCGGATACGTCGAGACGACGATCCTGCCCGCGTCGTCGACGCCGCAGGTGAGCGGGGAGCCCTGGGGGCGGCCGTCGGACCGGGTGGTCAGCAGGATCGCCCGGTGCCGGGGCCGCACGAATGCCAGCAGCTCATCGAGCTCCACGGCGGTGTTGGTCGCGATGTGGGGTGCCATCCTCCGACCCTATGCCGCCCCCGAACTCCTACGAGGGCAGGGACTCGCCCTGCACCGCCTGGATGTCCAGCTCCACGCGGAGCGTCGTACCGATCGCCGAAATGCCCGCGCGCACCACCTGGTTGTAGTTCATGGCGAAGTCGTCGCGGCGCAGTTCGGTCGTCGCGTGGAAGGCCGCACGGACCCCGCCCCACGGGTCGGGTCCTGTGCCCAGGTAGCTGAGGTCGAGGTCCACGGCGCGCGTGACGCCGTGCAGTACGAGCTCCCCGTGCACCGTCCAGCGGTCGGGGCCCGCCGGGGTCAGCCCGCTGGAGCGGTACGTGATCTCCGGGAAGCGGTCCGCGTCCAGGAAGTCGGGCGACCGCAGGTGCTTGTCCCGCATGCCGTTGCCGGTTTCGATGCCGGCCGCGCCGATGACCGCCTCCACGCGGGACCGCTCGATGTCCGGCGCGATCTCGATCCGGCCGGAGAAGTCGGTGAACCTGCCGTGCACGCTGGAGATCCCCAGGTGCTGCGCGGCCGCGCCCACGGAGGAGTGCGCCGGGTCCAGCGACCAGACGCCCGGAGGCGGAAGTTCCGCCCCGCCCTGCCGGGACATCACGACCGTGCCCGCGTCGATCCGGCCGCCGGCCGTGACGAGCGCGGTGGAGGCGGTGGGGGCGTACCCGACCGCCGTGACGATCACGGTGTACGCGCCGGCCTGCAGAGGGTCCTCGGTGCGGACCGCCCCGTCCTCGTTCGCGTCGGCGCGCAGCACCTGGATGCCGGTCATGTCGGTGACTGTCACGACCGCGTGCTGGACCGCCCAGCCGTCCCGCGTCCGTACCTGTGCACGAAGTGCCATCCCGTTTCTCTCTCCTCGCTCCATGACCCGGAGGGTCAAATGAGTCGGGCCCCGGGGGCGGGTGCGGCAGGCCGTCCCCTGCCTGCCGTACCCGCCCCCGGGGCCCATTTCCGCCGGCCGGGACAGCCTCTCCGCTCGAAGTGCCGTCCCGCCAGGGGTCTTTGTTACCCGAGTTGTCTGAGATACCTGAGTTACCTGAGCTCAGATACCCGAGCGACGTGGTTACTCGCCGGGGTGGGCGAGCTCGATGTCGTGGCCGTCGACCCCGTGACCGGCCACGGTCAGGGAGCCGGCCACCGGCGGGTAGCCGGTCGCGATGACCGAGTATTCGCCCGCGTCCAGGTCGGTGAAGGCGTACGCCCCGTCCTCCCCGGTCGTCGCGGTGGCGACCACGTTGCCGGCCGCGTCGATCAGTGTGACGCGGGCGTCGGACAGCAGGGTCCGGGCGGACCCGGCCCGTACGACGCCCTGGACCAGCGCACCGGCCCGCAGCGCCGCCTCGACCCGGGTGACGCCCCCCTGGCCGCCGATCTCGACGGGCAGCGCCAGCGGGCGGAAGCCCGTGGCGTTCAGCGCGACGGTCACGGCGCCGGGGACCAGCTCACCGAAGGTGAACTCGCCCGCCTCGCCGGACCTGCCGGTCGCCAGCACATCGCCGCGCACATCGGTCACGACGACCATGGCGCCCTCGACCGGAGCCCCGGTCGCCTCGGCCCGCACGGTCCCGGTGAGACCGCTCGTACCGACGAGGAGGATGTCGTACGCCACCGGCTCGTCGCCGACGACCACGGTGGACGCCTGCGGCTGGAAGCCGTCGGCGGACGCGATCAGGACGTACGAACCGGCGCCCGGGGCGTCCAGTACATAGCCGCCGTCGGCCTGGGCGACGGAGCGCCCCAGCTGCCGGCCGGCCGGTGAGATCAGCGTGACGGCGGCCCGTGCGACGGGTACGCCCTCGGCGCCGCGCACCACACCGCGTACCGCCGTGCCGCGCACCGTCTCCACGGGAGCTCCGAGGGTGGCGACCGAGGTGACCCCGGCGACGCCCTCGGCGACCTGGGAGGGTTCCGTGACGGCCTCGACGGCCTCGGTGGCGGCCGGGGTGTCGTTCGACGCGTTCGTCTTCAGCGCGACCTCCTTGATGAAGATCGTCACGATGCAGGCGACGAGCGCGGCCGGAGCGGCGTACAGGAAGACATCGCCGACACCGTGCCCGTACGCGGCCTCCACGACCGTACGGAACGGGCCGGGCAGGGTGTCCAGGTCGGGGATGCCCCCGCCGCCGGTACCGCCGTGGCCCATGGCCGCGCCCTCGGGACCGAGGTCGGCCAGGCCGTCCTTGACGTAGTGGGTGACACGGTTCGCCATGACGGCGCCGAGCGCCGATACGCCGATCGCACCACCGAGCGAACGGAAGAACGTGACGACGGAGCTGGCCGAACCGAGGTCGGCGGGAGCGACCTGGTTCTGTGTGGCGAGCACCAGGTTCTGCATCATCATGCCGACGCCGAGACCCATCACGAACATGTAGACCGCGATCTGCCAGTACTCCGTGTCGTACCGGATGGTGCCCAGCATGCCGAGCCCGGCCGTGACCAGGAAGCCGCCGCTGACCAGCCATGCCTTCCAGCGGCCGGTCTTGGTGATGACCTGGCCGGAGATGGTCGAGGAGAGGAAGAGCCCCGCGATCATGGGAATCGTCATGACCCCGGACATCGTCGGCGACTTGTCGCGCGCCAACTGGAAGTACTGGCTGAAGAAGACGGTGCCCGCGAACATCGCGATACCGACGAACAGCGAGGCGACCGAGGCCAGCGTGATGGTGCGGTTGCGGAAGAGGCGGAGCGGGATGATCGGCTCGCTCGCCTTCGACTCGACGAGCAGGAAGAGCCCGATGAGCACGACGGTGCCGCCGAGCATCGCGTACGTGGGTCCGGAGATCCAGTCGTACTTGTCGCCCGCGAAGGTCACCCAGAGCAGGAGCAGGGAGACGGCGGCGCTGATGAAGAAGGCACCCGCCCAGTCGACCTTGACCTCGCGCTTGACGACCGGGAGCTTCAGGGTCTTCTGGAGCACGACGAGCGCGATGACCGCGAACGGCACGCCCACGTAGAAGCACCAGCGCCAGCCCATCCAGCTGGTGTCGGTGATGACACCGCCGAGCAGCGGACCACCGACGGTGGCGACGGCGAAGACCGCGCCGAGGTAGCCGCTGTACCGGCCGCGCTCACGCGGGGCGATCATCGCGGCCATCACGATCTGCGCGAGGGCGGAGAGGCCGCCGACGCCGATGCCCTGCACGACGCGGCAGGCGATCAGCATGCCGCTGCTGGTGGAGAGACCGGCGACGACCGAGCCGGCGACGTAGATGACCAGTGCTATCTGGACCAGCAGCTTCTTGCTGAACAGGTCGGAGAGCTTGCCCCACAGAGGGGTGGTGGCGGTCATGGCCAGCAGCGAGGCCGTCACGACCCAGGTGTAGGCGCTCTGGCCGCCGCCGAGGTCGTTGATGATCTCGGGCAAAGCGTTCGAGACGACGGTCGACGACAGAATCGCGACGAACATGCCGAGCAGGAGCCCGGTCAGCGCTTCCATGATCTGCCGGTGTGTCATCGGCGTGCCGTCGGGGGCTTCGGAGCCCCCGTGCTTGGCGTGGCCGCCCCGCACACCGGTGGGTGTGGTCGTAGCCATTGAGTTCCTTCTCTTTGCATCTGTTACATAGGTGTACGGGTGTGCGAATCCTCGGAGGGGCGCGTGCGGCAGTCCCCGCTGTGCTTTCCGGGAAGGCACTCACCGGAGCCGCGACAGGCGAAGCTGTCACGCAGCCGGGACAGCAAGGCATTGAGCCGGCCGACGTCCTCGTCGGACCAGTCGATGAGTTTCCGGGCGAACATCTCGGTCGTCCGGCGGCTCAGTTCGTCGAGCTGCTCGTCTCCCGCAGGGGTCAGCCGCAGGATGCGGGACCGCTTGTCGGCGGGGTCCGGGGACCGTTCTATCCAGCCGCGTTCGGCCACATGTGCGACATGGCGGCTGGTCACCGACATGTCCACGGCCAGGAGTTCGGCCAGTCTGCTGATCCGCATCTCGCCGTGTTCCGCCAGGAGTGCCAGCACGGCGGCGGAGCCACCCGGGCACTCGGGAGGAAGGGCCCGTGCGAGTCCGCGCTTGACGGCGCCGACCGCGCTGAGCTGCCGGGCCAGCTCCTGGTAGTGACTCCGAGCGGCCATGGGCCCTCCTGACATCTCGGCGCCAACTAATTGCTTAGGGCAACCATAGAAGCCGATGGTTGCTACAGGCAAACGAAATGGGGCTTGCAGAAGTAAAGGAACGCAAAAGGCTGAGTAGGGTCCGGGTCAAACGTGCAGCATGTACGGCAGGGCCCGTCTGCGGCTGTGATTCGCGCCACCCGGCAGGGCCCGCCGAGGCGGTGGATCACCGGCGGATCGCCTGTCCCTGCGCACCCGGGGGTTGGGCCGCAACGCCGAGTTCGCTAGGGTCCTGGCCCATGGCACACAACCCCCACGCCCCTCAGCAGGGCCCCGAGGGCACCAACGACCCGGCGGGCAGCACCCAGATGTTCCGCGCTTTCGTCGACGAGGGCGAACCGCAGCGCCGGCAGCAGCCGGCCGCGACCTCGTCCGGACCGAGGGTCGGGGTGATCGCGGCTGTCGTCGCCGTTGTCGTCGTCCTCGGTGCGGTCGCCTGGCTCGCGCTCGGCTGACCTTTCCGGTCCCCCACGTGTGTGGGGGTCACTTCCAGGTGGCGGTGACGTCCTGGGTCTCTGTCCGCATGCCCAGGGGCACCCGCCAGGACTCCACACAAACGGTGTACGTCTTCTTCCGCACCGCTCCCGCGTCGATGGGCGCGGGAAGCGGCTGCGTCGACTCGACGGTCGCCCAGTCGATCCCGAGCGCGCCGATGATGTGCGTCTCGAAGGTGACGGTGCCCGAACGGACCGGTGAGCCACCGGTGTTGCGGAATTCCACGGTCACCTTCTCGCACCAGCGCCGATCCGCCTCCGCGGGCACCGGGTCGCCGACCTGGAGCGCGGCGGGCGTGGCGGGTGCGGTGGGTGCGGGGCTGCTGGAAGGCGGCGGGGTGCTGCCCGTGCCGCCGGAACCGCCGGTGCTTCCCGGGTCCGCGCTGCCGGTTCCTCCCGCACTTCCCGGGTCCGCGCTGCCGGTTCCTCCCGCACTTCCTGGGGCTGCCGTCCCCGAGCCGCCGGAGCCGCTCGTTCCGCTGCCGCTGCCGGGGCCCGTGGTGGCCGTACGTTCCCCGGCTTCCGGTACGCCGTCCGGTACGCCGGGCAGCTCAGCGCCCGGCCCTGGTTCGTCAGCGTTCTCTCCGTGGCCCCCGCCCCCGTCCCCGTCGCGCTCCGCGCCCGGAGTATCCAGCGGGATCAGCGTGACCTTGTCCGAGGGCAGGCCTGCCGCCCTCGGAGTCTCGGCCGGACCCGTGCCCGCCGCCCCGACCGCCACATAACCGTCGTCGCCCGCACCGCCGCCGCAGGCGGCGACCGCGCCGCCCAGGCACAGCACGGCCGCCGAGGCGGCGATCACGGTGCCCCGGCGGCCGGTCGAGCCGAATGTCTGACGTCGCATCGCGCCAGTGTGGCTGACGGTCCGTCAATTCGGAACCCTCGCGCGGCAGCGCGGGGTCCGGACAGGCCCTAGGGCCTGTCCTAGTCGGCGATGAGCCCCTCCCTGAGCTGGGCGAGCGTACGGGTCAGCAGGCGCGAGACGTGCATCTGCGAGATGCCGACCTCCTCGCCGATCTGTGACTGCGTCATGTTGGCGAAGAAGCGCAGCATGATGATCTGCCGCTCGCGCGGGGCGAGTTTGGCCAGCAGCGGCTTCAGGGACTCGCGGTACTCGACGCCTTCCAGGGCCGTGTCCTCGTACCCCAGGCGATCCGCGAGCGAGCCCTCGCCGCCGTCGTCCTCGGGCGAGGGGGAGTCCAGCGACGAGGCGGTGTACGCGTTGCCGACGGCCAGGCCGTCGACCACGTCCTCCTCGGAGACCCCGAGCGCCTTGGCCAGCTCCGGCACGGTCGGCGAGCGGTCGAGCCTCTGGGCGAGCTCGTCACTGACCTTGGTGAGAGCGAGCCGCAGCTCCTGGAGCCGGCGTGGCACGCGCACCGACCACGAGGTGTCGCGGAAGAAGCGCTTGATCTCGCCGACCACGGTGGGCATCGCGAAGGTCGGGAACTCGACGCCCCGTTCGCAGTCGAAGCGGTCGATCGCCTTGATCAGGCCGATGGTGCCGACCTGGACGATGTCTTCCATGGGCTCGTTGCGGCTGCGGAACCGCGCCGCCGCGTAGCGGACGAGCGGGAGGTTGAGCTCGATGAGCGTGTCCCGCACATAGGCCCGCTCCGGGCTGTCCGTTCCATCGGGGCCCGGTGCGGGGCCCAGTGCGGCGAGCCGCAGGAACAGGGAGCGGGACAGCGTGCGGGTGTCGATGGCTTCCGACGAGCTGGTGAGCACGGTCGGTGCCGGCACGCTCTTCGTGAGCGTGAGCACCTTCGAGCTGCCCTGTTCTGCGGACATGCCACCCCCTTGAGGTCGCGGACGGTCGCGGTGGCCGCGACCATCGGAGGAACGCAGCCTCCACCTGAATACCGGAGGGGAGGCTGCGGCAAACGCGCTTCCAGCAGAATGTCACATGTCGGCAACACGCTGTAGTGACATGTCGACAAGTATGCGCCATGTCTGCGCAGGAAGCAGGGGGTATGAGGCTTTTACGCCGCCTGAACCGGATGGGGCACGGTCTACCCGATCCGGTTACGCCTCGATCCTATTTGCGGATCGAAGTCGGGCGAAGCTTCTGGCCAGCAGTCTTGACACATGCATCTGGGAAACGCCCAATTCCGCGCTGATCTGTGACTGCGTCAGATTGCTGTAGTAGCGCAGCAGCAGGATGCGCTGCTCGCGCTCGGGCAGCTGGACGAGCAGATGTCGTACGAGATCGCGGTGTTCGACGCCCGCGAGGGCCGGGTCCTCGTACCCGAGCCGGTCCAGGAGCCCTGGCAGTCCGTCACCCTCCTGTGCGGCCTCCAGTGAGGTCGCGTGGTACGAGCGGCCCGCCTCGATGCAGGCGAGCACCTCGTCCTCCGCGATCTTGAGCCGCTCGGCGATCTCTCCCGTGGTGGGGGAGCGGCCGTGAGCGGTCGTCAGGTCCTCGGTGGCGCCGGTGACCTGGACCCACAGCTCGTGGAGCCGCCTCGGTACGTGGACGGTCCGTACGTTGTCCCGGAAGTACCGCTTGATCTCGCCGACCACGGTCGGCATCGCGAAGGTCGGGAACTGGACGCCGCGTTCCGGGTCGAAGCGGTCGATCGCGTTGATCAGGCCGATGGTGCCGACCTGGACGACGTCCTCCATCGGTTCGTTCCGGCTGCGGAAGCGGGCCGCGGCGTACCGCACGAGCGGCAGGTTCGCCTCGATCAGGGCCGCGCGGACCCTGCCGTGTTCGGAAGAGCCCGGCTCCAGCCCCTTGAGCCGGGCGAACAGCACTTGCGTGAGGGCCCTGGTGTCCGCGCCCCGGGTTCGGGTGGGCGCGGTGGGATCGGGCGTCTCGGTCTGGATGTCGTCGGTCTGGACGTTCTGGGGAGGCACTTGAGGCGCTGTACTGGCCGGCACGGTGACGCCACCCCTTTGCGGTCAACTACGGTCAACTCATCCGTCAAAAGCGGTCATAGCATCACAAGACATGTCCACTGTGTGCAAGCACCGCTTATAGCCGTGTTGAGAACAAGTTGGTCTAAACGCACAGAAAAACCCCTCACCTGAGTGGTGAGGGGCCAGGCGGACCAAGGGTCCTCGTGCGTCAGAACGGGTAGTCGGCGATCACCCAGGTGGCGAATTCGCGCCACTGTCCGGCCGCGGCCTGATGAGCCGGATGCCCGATGTAGCGCTTCAGCGCGTCCTCGTCGCCGACCGCCGAATTGATCGCGAAGTCGTACGCGATCGGCCGGTCGGTGATGTTCCAGGCGCACTCCCAGAACTCCAGCTCCGGGACCTGCCCGGCCAGCTCCTGGAAGGCCTCCACGCCGGCGACGACCCGCGGCTCGTCCCGTTCGACGCCTTCGTTCAGCTTGAACAGGACCAGGTGACGGATCATCGGGTTCTCCTACTTGATGAGCTCGGACATGAAGTCACCGACGCCCGTGGCGGCACTCGCAATGCCTTCGAACCCTACCTGGACAAGATCAGCGGCCCGTTCGGGGGACGTGATGATCGTGTACAGCACGAAGACCGAAACCATGTAGAGCACGATCTTCTTCGCTTGCACCACAGTCACTGCCTCTCCCGTTTCGCTCCCCTGCACGGTCGGGCGATTCTAGCCGCACGAATGGCCGTATCCAGAAGATGTTTCCGATCAGGGATCAGACGCTGATGTGGCCTTTAAGGACCAAGGGCCCAGGGCCCTGCCATCGGGGTCCTTCGCCCGGCCATGCGGCTTTCGTGCGGAGGCAGGATGGACAACGAGCCCGGCGGATCCGGCAGGAATCCGCAGGGCGAGGGCCCTGTTCTCACCGGGGGAAGCGGCTTGTCCCCCCGATGCCGCTTCCCCCGACCTGATCTCCCCGGTCGTTCCGGGCACTCTCATCACCCGGAACGCTCGAAGGGCCCGACGCGATGCGTCGGGCCCTTCGTTATGAGCGGTAGCGGAGGGATTTGAACCCTCGGTGAGTTTCCCCACACTCGCTTTCGAGGCGAGCTCCTTCGGCCGCTCGGACACGCTACCGAGAGAGAGCTTAGACCATCCCGGGCCGTGATCAGAAATCAGATCTCAGAGCGCGCGGAAGAAGGCCGTCAGCTGGGCGGAGCACGCCTCCTCCAGCACTCCGGCGACGACCTCGGGCCGGTGATTCAGTCTGCGGTCCCGTACGACGTCCCAGAGCGAACCGGCGGCTCCGGCCTTCTCGTCGCGTGCCCCGTAGACCACCCGGCCGATGCGGGACTGGACGAGGGCGCCCGCGCACATCGTGCACGGTTCCAGGGTGACGACCAGGGTGCAGCCGGACAGCCGCCACTCGCCGAGCGCGGCGGCGGCCCGGCGGATGGCGAGCACCTCGGCGTGGGCGGTCGGGTCGCCGGTCGCCTCGCGTTCGTTGTGGCCCGTCGCGAGCAGCGAGCCGTCGGGGCCGAGGATCACGGCGCCGACCGGCACATCGCCGGTCAGCGCCGCCTGCGCGGCCTCGGCCAGGGCATGGCGCATGGGTGCCTGCCACGGGTCCCGTACCGGGTCGTGGAGAGGCGGTGAGGAGGGTGGGGGTGGTGGTGCGTTCACCCGCGGACCCTAACGGACGGACTCCATGACCTCGGCCGCTCCCAGCGCGTCCGCGATCTCCACCAGCGCATCGGTGCGCAGGGTCAGCAGCTCCTTCTCCGAAAGGCCGAAATCGGCGAGAAGCCCGAGGTCGCCGAGCGGCCCCGAGGGTACGGCGTCGAGAGGGATGTCGTCGTCGTCGGCCAGTGGTTCCGCCCGGCCGTCCACGGCTTCGGACACTTCCGGCTCGCCGTCCTCCGTACCGCCGAGGTCGACGAGCTCTTCCAGTGCGGCGATCTCGTCCTCGGCCCCCGGTTCGCGGCCGAGCAGTTCGTCGGTGAGCAGGATCTCCCCGTACGAGGAGCGAGCGGCGGCGGACGCGTCCGAGACGTAGATACGGGGGTCCTCCTCACCGTCCACCCGGACGACGCCGAACCAGGCGTCCTCCTGCTCGATGTAGACGAGGACCGTGTCCTCGTCCACAGAGGCGTCCCGGGCCAGATCGGTCAGATCGGACAGGGTCTCCACATCGTCCAGCTCCGTGTCGCTCGCTTCCCACCCGTCTTCGGTGCGCGCGAGCAGTGCGGCGAAGTACACCGTGACTCTCCCACTTGTCATAGGTGAATCGGTCCGACGGGAGGGCAGCCGTTGTTCCGGCTGCTCTGTGCCCGCCCAATCGGCATCGTGGCAGAAACAGCGGCGGAGCGAGACGTCTTCGACCGTTGCGTCGGCCATCAGTTGCCGGAGTACCTGCTCGGCGGCGGTACGCCGAGGCCGGTCCACCGGCGCGTAGAGCGCCCGTCACCAGCGGAACGTACGCATGCGCATGGCCTGGCGCATCCGGGCCGCACGGGCCCTGCGCGGCTGGACCCGGTCGCGCAGCTGCTTGGCCTCGTGGAGCTCACGGAGGAACTGGGCGCGGCGCCTGCGGCGCGACGTCTCACTCTCCCGGATGCCCGGTGCGTCCGGCGCGTCGCCCGGCGCGTCCGGTGGGACACGTGCGGCTCGTGCCCGTTTCGGCTGCTCGCCGTCCGCCATCGACACACCACCCCAATGCTGGGTCCGTATGCCACCACCTTCCCTCCGAACAGGTGGTTGATGCCAGCGCGGAGTGCCGGGAGGCCCGGCTACTGTTGACGGCATGCGCATTCATGTCGTCGACCACCCGCTGGTGGCGCACAAACTCACCACGCTGCGCGACAAGCGCACCGACTCCCCCACCTTCCGGCGTCTCGCCGACGAGCTGGTCACCCTGCTCGCCTACGAGGCCACCAGGGATGTGCGCACCGAGCAGGTCGACATCGTGACCCCGGTGACGCCCACGACCGGCGTGAAGCTCTCGCACCCCCGGCCCCTCGTCGTACCGATCCTGCGCGCCGGTCTCGGCATGCTCGACGGCATGGTGCGGCTCCTGCCGACCGCCGAGGTCGGCTTCCTCGGCATGATCCGCAACGAGGAGACGCTCCAGGCGGAGACGTACGCGACGCGGATGCCCGAGGACCTCTCGGGGCGCCAGGTGTATGTCCTGGACCCCATGCTGGCCACCGGCGGCACGCTGGTCGCGGCCATCAGGGAGCTGATCAAGCGCGGGGCGGACGATGTCACCGCGGTCGTGCTGCTCGCGGCGCCCGAGGGCGTCGAGGTCATGGAGCGCGAGCTGGCCGGCACGCCGGTCACCGTGGTCACCGCCTCGGTCGACGAGCGGCTCAACGAGCACGGCTACATCGTGCCCGGGCTGGGCGACGCGGGCGACCGGATGTACGGCACGGCGGACTAGGACACGCACTGGGGCCGGTCCGAGGCTGTGACGGGGCGGGTTCCGCGGGATGCGGGGGCCCGCCCCGATGGCTTTCCGGAGTCAGCAGGACGACGGGGCCGGAGCCGGCTTCGTGAGGGCGGTCAGGGCTGTGGCGGCTGCCCGGCGCGTGTTGAACGCCTTGAACTTCGTACCGAGAATCAGGTCGACGTCCGCCGTCTTGCGGGCGTCCGTCTCCTGCCTGCTGCCAGGCAGCTGCGTGCCGAGCACCGTGAACGAGCCGTCCGCGGCCGTCGGGGCGCCCAGCAGCATCCCGGGGCCGGGGACCTTCTTGTCGTACGCGGCGGGGGCGTTGCCCACCTTGCCGATGGTGAAGCCGCGCTTCTTCAGCTCGTCGGCCGCGGCCTTGGCGAGCCCGCTGCGCGGGGTCGCGTTGTAGACGTTCACCTTGATGCCGGCCGGTTTCGGCAGCGCCTTCGCGGGTGTCGTCGGCTTGGGCGCGGCGCATTTCTTCTTGTGGTCGGCGGCGACGGCCTTCTCGTCGCCGCCGGTGAAGACGTCGATGAGCTGCAGCGTGCCCCAGCCGGCCAGGCCGAGGGCCACCACTGCGGCGACGGCCGCCAGGACCAGCCTGCGACGGTGACGGGGGCGGCGCATCCGCGGGTACGTGCTGCCCGTGATGCGGTACTTTCCGCCCATGCCGGGGGGAGTGAGCATGCTCATGGGCAAAGCGTAGTGCGACCAAGTGATGATGCCTACTAAATGATCAATAGATTGCACCCACATGAGCCGGAAAGCACCCGAAAGGTCCGAAGAGGGCCACGGGTGGCGGCGGAGGGGTCAGCCGAGTTCGAGGACGCGGGCGTGCAGCACCTGGCGCTGCTGGAGCGCCGCGCGGACCGCGCGGTGCAGTCCGTCCTCGAGGTAGAGGTCGCCCTGCCACTTCACGACGTGGGCGAAGAGGTCGCCGTAGAACGTGGAGTCCTCGGCGAGCAGGGTTTCGAGGTCCAGCTGACCCTTGGTGGTCACGAGCTGGTCGAGGCGGACCGGACGCGGGGCGACATCCGCCCACTGTCGGGTGCTTTCCCGGCCGTGGTCGGGATATGGCCGCCCATTTCCGATGCGCTTGAAGATCACACGGAAAGCCTACCGGGCAAGGGGCTCCGGGCGCAGCCGGGGACGGGGACTGTGATGCCGGCCGAAACCGGCAAAACCCCCGAAGGCGGAGCGCTCTGCCGTGGCGGACGCGGGGCGGGTTCGCCCGACGGTGCGGCCGGTTCCCCCGAAAGGTGCCGGGAGCGGCACGGCCGCGGGCGGGTGGTGCTCCGCCCGCGGCGTGCCGGTGGCCGTCGACGCCCCGGGTACCGGGCAACTCGGGACGTACGCCCCGGAGTGCGGGGTTAGACCGACCGGCAAATTGGGGGGCGGCGTCGCGGGGCTGGGCACGCACATCTGCGGCGTTGTCGTCAATCACCAACTCCCCAAGCTCTCGGCTCCGCTCGAGCAGGGGAGACCCCATCGCGTTGGCTCAATCCTCCGCCTTGCAGCTGCACGCACCCAGCCCCGCTCCTTCTCCCACCCCCCAATTGCCGGTCGGTCCTACTCGGTGACGCCGTGCGCGTGGCCCTCGCGGAGGCCGCCGCCGCTGCCGGGCTCACCGGTCGTGGGGTCGGCCGGGACCGGACGGGTCAGCGAGCGCAGGTCGTAGGCGTAAGTGCCCACGGCGTTGGCGATCACGTCGATGTTCGTGTCGAACAGGCCCATGTCGATGTTGTCGATGTCGTCGCAGGCGGCGTGGTAGCAGGGGTCGTACGCGATGCCCGCCTCGCCGCCGAACTTCTCCGCCTGGGCCGCTGTCTTGATGCCCTCGGCGCCGGTGTCCGTACCGCCGGACGGGATGCCGACCTCGATGAACGGGCCGTAGTCGGAGCGCCCGGTGAAGTCCGTGCCCTCGTGCGCCTGGCCCTTCCCGTCGAGGAAGTCGTTGATGTCGCGCTCCAGCTGCGCGGAACCCTCGGGCCCGGGGCCCTCGCCCACGCCGTCGGAGTTGTTGCCGTCGAAGACGAACTGCACACCGTTAGGCGAGGCGATCATGTCGAAGTTGAGGTAGAGCGAGATCTGCTCGCGCTGCTTCTCGGTGAGCGCGGCGACGTACGCCTCCGAGCCCAGGAGGCCGTTCTCCTCCGCCGACCACCAGGCGAAACGCACCTTGTTGGCGGGGGTGCGGTGGGTCTTGGCGAGTTCCAGCGCGACTTCGAGGAGGCCGGCCGAGCCGGAGCCGTTGTCGTTGATGCCGGGGCCCTCGGTGACCGAGTCCAGGTGGGCGCCGAGCATCACGGTCTTCGCCGCGTTGCCGCCGCGGGTCTCCGCGATGACGTTGCGCGTGGTGCGCTCCTCCTGGAACTCACGGATCTCGAAGGCGACCGTCACCTCGCCCTTGGCCAGGTCCGCGGCGAGCTTCTCGCCCTCGGCCAGGGTGAGTCCGCCGGTGGGGATCTTCCCCGACTCGACGTCGCCGAGGGTGCCGGAGAGCACGCCATCGACGTTGTTGTAGATGACCGCTCCGGCCGCTCCGGCGGTGGCCGCGGTCGCCTGCTTCTGGGCGAAGGAGCAGCCGCCGCGCTTGATCAGCGCGATCTTGCCGGTGAAGTTCGCCGAGGCGTAGTCCGCCTCCTCGCAGCCGGTGGTGCCGTCGAGGGGGACGGCGACGAGGGCCGCCTGTACGCCGCCGACCTTGGTGGACTTCGTGTACGTCATCGCCTTGATGGTGATGTCGCGCGGGGTGGGCGAGACGACGGCGAGCTTCTCGGCGAGGGTCTCGGTGTACATGAAGTCGAAGGATTCGTAACTGACGTCGTAGCCGGCCTTCCGGAGCAGCTGGTAGACGTACGCGGCGGAGGCGTCATGGCCCAGGGAACCGGCCGCGCGGTGGCCGTCCGCGGAGTCGGCTATCGCCTGGAACCGCTGGAGGTGCCGGTACGCGTCGTCCGCGGACGAGCGCTTCACCAGCTTGCGCGCCAGCTTGGCCGCGTCCTTCGCGGGGTCGTGCGAGGACTGCCCCTGGTGCGGGGATGCGCCCAGGAGGAGCGGTGTGGCCAGTGCGGTGGCGGCCACAACAGCCATGGCTCTGCGACGAGTTGCGTGCACAGGAGTCCTTCCGGTGTGAACAGATGTGCACGAAAGCTAGCGAGTGCAGTGACATCTGGGAACTGCTGTGGCCCGTTGTGATCAGTTGTGTGGCTTGTTCGTGATCACTTCTTGGCTCCGGGCTTCCTGGACGCGCCGGCGCCCGCGGCCTTCTTCGCCGCTGCCTTCGCCTCCTGTTTGTATGCGCGCACCTCGGCGAGCGATTCGGGACCGGTGATGTCGGCGACCGAGCGGTGCGAGCCGGGCTCGCCGTACGTTCCCGCCGCCTCCCGCCAGCCCGTGGGCCGTACACCGAACTGCTTGCCCAGCAGTGCGAGGAAGATCTGCGCCTTCTGGGTGCCGAATCCGGGCAGTGCGTTCAGCCGTTCCAGCAGCTCGGCCCCGGTCGCGGCGTCCGCCCATACGGCGCTTGCCTCGCCGTCGTACTCCGCCACGAGGTACTGGCACAGCTGTTGCACCCGCTTGGCCATGGAGCCGGGATACCGGTGCAGTGCGGGTTTCTCGGTGAAGAGAGCGGTGAAGGCGTCCGGGTCGTGGGCGGCGATCTCGTGGGCGTCGAGATCGTCGCCTCCCATCCGCTGCGCCAGGGTGTACGGGCCGGTGAAAGCCCACTCCATCGGCACCTGCTGGTCCAGCAGCATGCCGACGAGAGCGGCGAGCGCGCTGCGGCCGAGGAGCTCGTCCGCCTCGGGCTGCTGGGCGATCCGCAGGGTGACGTCTTTGCTGTTGTTGCTCTTGGTCATTCTTTGATCATCACGAGAGCGGGGAACGTCTGCGAGTCGGGTTGCTGCCGTTGGCTCACAGCTCCAGGCGGGAGCCGGTGCCGCCCTCGAACGCGGCGCGCATCCGGCGGTCGTGCGTGACGACCACCAGCGTGCCGGTGTACTGCGCCAGGGCCGCTTCGATCTCCTCGACCAGGGCGGGAGCGAGGTGGTTGGTCGGCTCGTCGAGGAGCAGGAGGCCGGCCGGGGCGCTGACCAGGACGGCCAGTTCGAGCCGGCGCCGCTGGCCGGTGGAGAGTGCGCGTACGGGGGTGGCCAGGTCGCTCGTACGGAACAGGCCGAGCGGGAGCAGTTCGGCGGCGGCCTCCTCGGGGTCGCTGTGGTGCCGGGCGGCGGCGAAGGCGGCGAGCACGGTGCGGTCGTCGTCGGGGAGCGCGGTGTTCTGGCGGAGGAAGCCGATGCCGTCGGGGCGGCGGACCGTGCCCCGTTCGGGGACCAGTTCACCGGCGAGTACCTGAAGCAGGGTGGACTTTCCCGCTCCGTTGGGGCCGGTCACCAGGAGGCGCCCGCCCGGTTCGATGCGCAGGGCGTCGAGGGTCAGCCGGCCCGGTACGCGCACTCCGGTCAGCTCGGTCCCGCCGGCGGTCAGGCTCCGGATGCTGCCGGTGAACCGCAGGGGCTCCGGGGGCGGGGGCACCGGGTTCTCGGTGAGCCGGTGCACCTGTTCGCGGGCGTTGCGGATACGGCTCATCGCGCCGTGCGCCCGTGAGCGGGCCCGGAAGGCGCCCGCGCCGCTGAAGGCAGCTGGTGCCTTGCGGGGGATGGCGGAGAGCAGCCCGATGTTCGATTCGGCGAGGGCGGAGTGCCGGGCGAGGTCCTCGCGCCACTCGGCGTACTGCCGGTGCCGGCGGGCCCGTGCGGCGGCCTTCGCGGTGAGGAAGCCCTGATAGCCGTTGCCGTAGCGGGCGACGGTGTGCTGTGCCTCGTCGACCTCCAGGACGGTGGTCGTGACCCGGTCCAGGAAGGCGCGGTCGTGGGTGACGGCGACGACGGTGCCCCGGTGGGCGAGCAGATGCTGCTCCAGCCAGTCGACCGCCTCGTCGTCGAGGTCGTTGGTCGGTTCGTCGAGCAGCAGCAGTTCGGGGGAGCCCGCGAGGGTCGCGGCGAGGGCCAGCCGGGAACGCTGCCCGCCGGAGAGGGTGGCCAGCGGACGGCTGCGGTCCGGTGCGACGCGTTCGCCGAGCCTGCGCAGCACGATCTCGACCTGGCGGTCCGCGTCGCGACCGCCGCGCGCCTCGTACGCCGTGACCAGGTCCCCGTACGCCGCCAGTTCCGCGGGGCCCGCGTGGCGCAGGGCCGACTCGGCCTCGCGGATGCGGCGTTCCATCGTGCGCAGTTCGGCCAGCGCGAGGTCGATGGCGTCGCCGACCAGTGCGGTGGCGGGCAGGCCGGGTTCCTGCGGGAGGTAGCCGGTGCCGCCGGGGGCGGTGACGAGGACGGTGCCGTTGTCCGGCTGTTCGCGGCCCGCGAGGAGCCGGAGCAGCGTCGATTTACCGGAGCCGTTGTCCCCGACGACGCCGATCCGTTCGCCGGGGCGGACCGTGAGGGTGACCCGGTCGAGGACGGTGCGGTCGCCGTAACGCTTGGAGACCTCGGTGAGGAGGAGGGGGGCGGTGGTGGTGGCGGTGGTGGTCGGGACCGGGTGCAAGGGCGACTTCTTTCGTGGGCGACAGGGGTGTGATATCTAGACGAGACGTTGCGTCTCGTTAAGGAAACGTACTCCACTGATGCGATGTCGGCAAGACGTTTCGTCTCGCGGAGGCACGGTGCGTCCTTCGTGGCTGCTTCGTGCCAGGTGGTGCTGTCGTGGCTGATCGGGGGCGAGGTGCCGATGATCCCGCTGGTGTCAGGGCGGCAGCCTGGCCGCCCGCATGCGCAGATAGCGGGCCTCGGGCTCGCTCAGGGTGCGGGCGGCGGACCGTTCGTAGGCGGCGCGGGCCCCGTCCGGGTCCCCGGCCTTCTCCAGCAGATGGGCCCGTACGGCATCCAGCCGGTGGTGGCCCGACAGCCGGTCCTCCAGCGCGTCGATCTCCGCGAGCCCGGCGCGGGGGCCGTGCACCATGGCGAGGGCGACCGCCCGGCCGAGCTCGGCCATGGGGTCGGACGCGTGCCGTACGAGGACGTCGTACAGCGCGAGGATCTGCGGCCAGTCGGTGTCCTCGGCGCGCTCGGCCTCGTCGTGGAGTGCGGCGATCGCCGCCTGCACCTGGTAGGCCCCGGCAGGCCCTTCGGACAGAGCCTCGGCGACCAGGGCGGTGCCCTCCGCGATCGCGTGGCGGTCCCAGCGGGTGCGGTCCTGCTCGTCCAGCGGGATCAGTTCACCGTGCGGTCCGCTGCGGGCCGCACTACGGGCCTCGGTGAGCAGCATCAGGGCCAGCAGGCCCGTCACCCGGCCCTCCCGGGGCAGGAGCCCGCGTACGGAACGGGTCAGCCGGATCGCCTCGCGGGCCAGGTCCGCACGGTGCAGATCGTGGCCCGAGGTCGCCGTATGACCCTCGTTGAAGATCAGGTAGAGCACCTGGAGCACGACGGCGAGCCGATGGTCACGGTCCTCGGGCACCGGCTGCCGGAACGGTGTGCCCCGCACCTTCTGCTTCGCCCGGCTGATCCTCTGCGCCATGGTCGCCTCCGGCAACAGATGGGCGCGGGCGATCTCGGCAGTGGTCAGACCACCCACGGCACGCAGGGTGAGGGCGACCTGCGCCGCCGGGGACAGCGCGGGATGGCAGCACAGGAAGAGCAGGGTGAGGGTGTCGTCCTCGGACGGGGCGCGGCTCTCGCCGGGCGGCGGGGCCGTGAACGCGTCCCGGGGGGTGAGCGCCGCCGCCGTCTCCTCGCGCCTGCGCCGCGCCGATTCGCTGCGCAACTGGTCGGCCAGCCGGCGCGAGGCGATCCTGATCAGCCAGCCGCGTGGATTGTCCGGCAGCCCGTCGGCCGGCCACTGCCGGGCCGCCGCGAGCAGTGCCTCCTGTACGGCGTCCTCGGCCGCGTCGAAGTGTCCGTACCGCCGTACGAGCGCGCCGAGGACCTGCGGCGCATGCCGGCGCAGCAGATCCTCGACCTCGGTCGTACGTCTCACACGGCGCCTTTCAGGACTTCTCTCCGGGGCCCTCGTCGATCGGCCGGATCACCACCGGGTACACGGGCGCGCCCTCGGGCTGCGGGCAGCGCACGATGCGTGCGGCGATCTCGGTGACCCTCTCCAGGTTCTCGCAGTCGAGGACCCAGTACCCGGCGAGCAGTTCCTTCGTCTCGCCGTACGGCCCGTCCGTGATCACCGTCCGCCCGTCGTCACCGAGACCGACGAAGCGGGTCTTCGCGGGTTCGGCCAGTCCCTGGCCGTCCACCATCTCCCCGGTCTCCGCGAGGTCGTCGTTGATCCCCTGCATGAAGGCGAACATGTCCTGCACGTCCTTCTCGCTCCAGGCCGGGCTCTGCGCGGACGCCTTGCCGCTCATCGCGTTGTAGTCGGCCTGCGAGCCCTGCACCATCACCAGGTACTTCATGATTCCTTCTCCTCGGTCGGGGTGCCGCCCCCCGTGGGCGGCTCTCACAGGGGACGTCGGAACCGGGCGGGGATTCTCGACACCGCGCGGAGGCCTTTCCGGAATCACTCGGCGGCCGAGCGGCACCGGGTCCGGCCGGGGTGCCCGGCGGGTCCTGACAGTAGAGTTCGGCTGCGTCTTTCCCCGATCACCGAGGTACCGGCCTTGTCTTCCGCACCCTCCATACCGTCCGAACCATCCGCCCCTCAGTCCTCGCGTGCCGTGAGCGTCGTGGGGATCGGTGCCGACGGATGGGCGGGTCTGCCCGATGCCTCACGTACGGCGCTTCTGACGGCCGACGTCGTGATCGGCGGTGAACGCCAGCTCGCGCTTCTCCCGGCGTCCTGCGCGGGGCGGCGTGTGCCCTGGCCCTCGCCGCTCAGGCCGGCCGTCCCCGGGCTGCTCGCCGCACACGCCGGACGTGCCGTCGCCGTCCTGGCCAGCGGTGACCCCATGTTCTACGGCATCGGCCGCACCCTCACCGAAGAGCTGGGGGCCGGAGCGCTGCACGTCCTGCCCCATCCGTCCTCGGTCTCCCACGCCTGTGCGCGGCTCGGCTGGCCGCTGGAGGAGACCGAGGTCGTCACGCTGGTCGGCCGCCCCGCCGCCCGGCTGGCCGCCGCGCTCCACGACGGGCGCCGGCTGCTCGTCCTGAGCGCCGGTGCCGCCACGCCCGCCGCCGTGGCCGCCCTGCTGTGCGAACAGGGCTTCGGGCCGAGCCGGATGCGGGTGCTCGAACAGCTCGGCGGGGAGCGGGAATCCTGCGCGGAAGGGGTCGCCGAGACGTGGGCGCATCCGGCGGGCGATCCGCTGAACGTCGTCGCGGTGGAGTGCAGGCGCGCACCGGACGCCCTGCGGCTCGGTGCCGTACCGGGGCTGCCCGACGAGGCGTACGAGCACGACGGCCAGCTCACCAAGCGGCATGTCCGGGCGGCGACGCTCGGCGCGCTCGCGCCCGCCCCCGGTGAACTCCTCTGGGACATCGGCGGCGGCTCGGGCTCGATCGCCGTCGAATGGATGCGGACCGCGCCGTCCTGCCGGGCGATCAGCGTGGAACGCGCCCCGGAGCGGGCCCTGCGCATCGCGCGCAACGCGGACCGGCTCGGGGTGCCGGGTCTGCGGGTCGTCAGCGGCCGGGCGCCGGACGTCCTCGCCGGACTCCCCGTGCCCGACGCCGTGTTCATCGGCGGTGGGCTCACCGTCCCCGGCCTGCTCGACGCCTGCTGGGACGCACTGCCCGACGGCGGCCGGCTGGTCGCCAACACGGTCACCCTCGAATCCGAGGCGCTGCTCGCCGAGCGGTACCGGGTGCACGGCGGGGAGTTGGTGCGCCTGGCGGTGGCCCATGCCGTTCCGGTCGGCGGCTTCACCGGCTGGCGCCAGGCCATGCCCGTAACCCAGTGGTCCGTACGCAAACGCTCAGGAGAGTGAATCTAGGCACTGATTCTTGCCTACTCATGCTCAGTGTTGTCTAGAGTGGCCAGCATGTACCGGATCAGCGAGTTCGCGAAGCGGGTCGGCCGCTCTGCTTCCACCGTGCGTCGGTGGGAGCGAGAGGGGCGTCTTACCGCGAAGCGGACTGCTACCGGGCAGAGGTATTTCACGGACGGTGACGTGCGTCAGGTTCTCCAGCCCGGTTTTGATGAGGCCAGCCGGAAGACCGTCGTGTACTGCCGCGTCTCCTCGCCCGGCCAGAGAGACGACCTCGCCTCGCAGGTGGGGGCGATGGAGGAGTTCTGCCGGGGCCGTGGTCTCGCCGTTGACGAGTGGGTCAAGGAGATCGGCGGCGGGATGGACCTCAAACGCAAGAAGTTCCTGGCGCTGATGGACCAGATCGAGCGAGGGGAGGTGGGGACGGTGGTGATCGCGCACAAGGACCGGCTTGCCCGGTTCGGTTTCGAGTATCTGGAGCACGTGTCCGCGAAGAACGGCTGCACGTTTCTGGTCGCCAACCAGGAGTCCCTGTCCCCGCAGGAAGAGATGGTCCAGGATCTCCTTGCCATCGTGCACACCTTCTCTTGCCGCCTGTACGGGCTGCGCCGCTACGAGAAGACACTCAAGGACGAGCTGTCCGGTGGTGGCCGGTGAAGGTCACCCGCATCGCCTACTCGAAGCAGCTCAATGCCGGGAAGTCGTGCCAGCTCGAAGAGCAGGCACGACGACTCGGACAGGTGCGCTCGAAGGTGTGGCGCGAGTACGGCTCGACAGGCGGTGTCGGAGTCAAGGACCGCACCATCCGTGACCAGTGGATGGCCAACGGCACCGCCGCCACCTTCGATGTGCTGGCGAACGCCTGGAAGGAAACCGTCCGGGACGCGGGCGTCGGCATCACCGCGAACCGGGAAGCCGCCAAGGTGCCCGTGCGCCGCGCCATCGACCGCCGCGTTAAGGACGAGACGGAACGCAAGCGCCTGTACACGGCGCTCAAGCGCGACACCTGGACCGCAGACCCGTACCTGTGCCGACTCATGCGTAAGCACTGGAAGCGGGGCCGTAACAAGACCCGCAATCAGATCGTGGTGCGCTCCGACCAGTACAAGACCTTCACCCTCACCGAGGGCGGGAACATCTGGCTCGCGGTGCCCGGCCTGGAACGGCGGCAGCTCGTCAAGATCCCGCTGAACACCACGGTGGCCCCCACAGGGACGCTGCGCCTGATCCTGCGGGACAAGCGCGTTGAGGTGCACTACGCCATCGACGCGGCCGACATGAAATCTTCTCAGCGCCCCTGCGGCACCAGGACGACCGGCGTGGACAAGGGATACACCGAAGTCCTCACCGACTCCGACGGACAGCACCACGGCACCCAGCTCGGCGACCTGCTGACCTCTGAGTCCAACCACCGCAAGGTTAAGAACGTCTGCAGGTCAAAGCTCCGCGCTCTCGCGGAGAAGGCAGAGAAGCGTGGCGACCTGGGCAAGGCCCAGCGGATCCGGGACAACAACCTCGGAACCCTTAAGCGGAACCGCAGGTCTTCCCGATGGGAACAGTGCGTCCGCAGCGTCACCTTCCAGGCTGTACACGCGGTAGCCGACAAGGCCACCGTGATCGTGGCCGAAGACCTCACCAAGACTTTCGCCGGCAAGAAGAAGCTGGGGAAGAACACCAACCGAAGGCTCGCGGCGTGGACCAAGGGTGTCACCGCCGAAGCACTTCGAGCCGTGTCGGACCGCAGAGGTTCTGCGGTGCGGCTGGTCAACGCTGCTTACACGTCACAAGTCGTCCCCTTTACGAACATCCTTGGTGTCCGGAAAGGGGACCGGCTTCACTGCACCGAGTGCGGGGCCGTGTGGCAAGCAGACCATGCCGGTGCGCTCACCATCCTGAACCGAGACAGTGATCCCGACATCACGCTGTACACCCCGCACATGCGGGTGAAGCAGATCATCCAGGAACGGCACGAGCGCCAACGGTCCCGACTGCCGATGGACCAGGACTCCAGCACACAGTCGCTATGCGTGTGCGGAGAGCGAAATATCCGATCTGCTCAGCAATGAGCAACGAATAGGAAGCAGACAACACATGACCGTGTACTTCATCGGCGCGGGCCCCGGTGCGGCCGACCTGATCACGGTGCGCGGCGCCCGCATCCTCGCCGCGAGCCCCGTCTGTCTGTACGCGGGCAGCCTCGTGCCGCGCGAACTGCTCGACGACTGCCCGGCGGACGCGCGGCTCGTGGACACCGCGCAGCTCGACATCGAGCAGATCACGGCTGAGCTGATACGGGCCCACGCGGCGGGGCACGACGTGGCGCGGCTGCACTCGGGCGACCCGTCGGTGTTCAGCGCGGTCAACGAGCAGATGCGGCGGCTGGACGAGGCGGATGTGCCGTACGAGGTGGTGCCGGGGGTGCCGGCGTTCGCCGCGGCGGCGGCTGCGCTGAAGCGGGAGCTGACCGTGCCGACGGTCGGCCAGACGGTGATCCTCACGCGGATCGCGCAGCGGGCGACCGCGATGCCGGAGGGCGAGGACCTGGCGACGCTCGGGCGCAGCGGTGCGCTGATCGTGCTGCATCTGGCGGCGCGGTACGTGGACCGGGTGGTCGAGGAACTGCTGCCGCACTACGGGGCGGACTGCCCGGCGGCCGTGGTGGCGATGGCGTCGCGGCCCGACGAGCTGATTCTGCGGGGGTCGCTGGACTCCATCGCGGAGCAGGTGAAGGAGGCGGGGGTGATCCGGACCGCGGTGATCATGGTGGGCCGTACGTTGGGGGCGGAGCAGTTCCGGGACAGCCACCTGTATTCGCCTGGTCGTGACCGGCACGTGTGCTGAGGCGTGCGCCTGAGGGCCCGCCCCTCCGGAGGGGCCTCAATCGCCGGACGGGCTGAGATTGCTGGGCCCGGTCCGGCGGGGTTCCGTCCTCAAACGCCGGACGGGCTCGAAGCGGTCACCGCACTCCGCTGCGACCCACCACCGTTCCCGCGCGGTCGATGCAGATGACGTCCACCGCCACCGGCGCCCCGCGCAGCACCGACAGTGCCTGGTCGCGCGCGGTCACCGCCACCAGGTCGCCCAGGGGGACGCCCGCCGCCGCGCACAGCTGGAGTGCCGCCAGACCGGTGTTGGCGGTGGCGATCCGGGCCGCCAGGGCGTCGTCCGCGCCCCCCTTCCGCGCCAGCTGCGCCAGGAACGGCTTGTCGACCTGGGAGCGGGCCGAGTGCAGGTCCAGATGACCTGCCGCCAGTTTCGACAGCTTCGCGAAGCCGCCGCACACCGTGAGCCGGTCCACCGGGTGCCTGCGTACGTACTTCAGCACCGCACCCGCGAAGTCCCCCATGTCCAGCAGGGCGATCTCCGGCAGCCCGTACTCCGCCACCACGGTCTTCTCCGACGTCGAGCCGGTGCACCCCGCCACATGCGTGTGACCGGCGGCCCGGGCCACATCCACCCCGCGGCGGATCGAGTCGATCCAGGCCGAGCAGGAGTACGGCACGACGACCCCCGTCGTCCCCAGGATCGACAGGCCCCCCAGGATGCCGAGGCGCGGATTCCACGTGGAGCGGGCGATCTCCTCGCCGTGGTCGACGGAGACGGTGATCTCCACGTCCCCCGAGCCGCCGTGCTCCGCAGCCACCCGCGCCATGTGCTCGCGCATCATCTGCCGGGGCACGGGGTTGACCGCCGGCTCCCCGACGTCGAGCGGCAGCCCGGGCAGGGTGACCGTGCCCACGCCGGGGCCGGCCCGGAACACCACACCGGAACCCGGTGCGGAGCGGCGCACGGTCGCCCGTACCAGCGCCCCGTGCGTCACGTCCGGGTCGTCGCCCGCGTCCTTGACCACCCCGGCCATGGCCCGGTCGGCGGACAGCTCCTCCACCGCCAGGGCGAAGGACGGCGTCTGCCCCCGGGGCAGTGTGATCGTCACCGGGTCGGGGAAGTCGCCGGTCAGCAGCGCCGTGTACGCGGCCGTGGCCGCGGCGGTCGCACAGGCCCCGGTCGTCCACCCGGACCGCAGACCGGTGTGTTTGAGTTGGGCGCTGCGCCCGCCCTTCGCCTCACTGCTCATGGATGGACCATCCGATGCGTCTGCATGTACTCGTGCTCGGCGGCACGACGGAAGCCCGGCGGCTCGCCGGGTCGCTGGTGGACACCCTGCCCGCCGGAACGCGGGTGACCAGTTCGCTCGCGGGCCGCGTGGCCCGTCCCGCACTCCCGCCCGGCGAGGTGCGGATCGGCGGTTTCGGCGGGGCCGATGGGCTGGCCGAGTGGCTGCGGGCGCACCGGGTGGATGCCCTCATCGACGCCACCCATCCTTTCGCCGGGACGATCAGTTTCAACGCGGCCGCGGCCGCCGCCGCAGCCCATGTTCCCCTGCTGGCGCTGCGCCGCCCAGGGTGGGTGCCCGTCGTGGGCGACCGCTGGCACCCGGCCGGCTCCCTGACCGCTGCCGCCGGCCTGCTGCCCGCGCTGGGCCCTCGCGTCTTCCTCACGACGGGGCGGATGGGACTGGCGGCGTTCGCGGAGCTGGACGAGCTGTGGTTCCTGATGCGTTCGGTGGACGCCCCGGACGCGCCGTATCCCGCGCGCATGGAGGTCCTGCTCGACCGGGGCCCGTTCACCCTCGACGGGGAACGGGACCTGATCCGCCGCCACCGCATCGACGTCCTCGTCACCAAGGACAGCGGCGGCGACGCGACCGCCCCCAAGCTCACCGCGGCCCGGGAGGCCGGAATCCCGGTGGTCGTGGTCGGCCGGCCACCGGTACCCGAAGGGGTCCCGGTGGCCGGCACACCCGAGCAGGCCGTGGCCTGGCTGCGGGCGACGGTGGCGTCCCGTCCTTAAGGGGCGGGCGGACAGGCCCTAGGCCTCCGGGTAGCGCCTCGGCGTCCAGACGATCTCCTGGCCGTCGCCCCGCCGCACCCACTGGGTCTGCGAGGACCCGACGATGAGGATCGTTCGCATGTCGACCTCTTCCGGGTCGAGATCGGCCAGCCGTACCGTACGGACGCTCTCCGTCGGCCCGCCGACATCGCGGCCCAGCACTACGGGCGTGTCCGGGGAGCGGTGCTCCAGCAGCAGGTCGCGGGCCTTGCCGACCTGCCAGGTCCGGGTGCGCGACCCGGGGTTGTACAGCGCCATCACCAGGTCGGCCGTGGCCGCCGCGCGCAGCCGCTCGGCGATGACCTCCCACGGCTTGAGGCGGTCGGACAGCGAGATGGTGGCGTAGTCGTGGCCGAGCGGTGCGCCCGCGCGGGCGGCGGCGGCGTTGGCCGCGGTCACGCCCGGCAGCACCCGTACCGCGATGTCCTTGTAGAGGTCCTGCGACGCCACCTCCAGTACCGCCGTCGCCATCGCGAAGACCCCCGGGTCGCCGCCCGACACGACAGCCACGCGCCGGCCGCGCCCGGCCAGGTCGAGAGCGAACTCGGCGCGCTCCGACTCGACCTTGTTGTCGGAGCCGTGGCGCGACTGGCCGGGCCGGACCGGGACCCGGTCCAGATACGTCGTATAGCCGACCACGTCGTCGGCGGCGGCCAGCGCCCCGCGCGTCTCGGGCGTCAGCCACAGCGGCCCCGCGGGGCCGGTGCCGACGACGACGACCTCGCCGGAGCCGGGTGTCCGCTCGGGGCGCGGCGCGTCGATACGGCTCGGCAGCACGGCGACCGCGAAGTACGGCACCGAGTCGGCGTCCGTGTCCGCGAGGTCGCCGGTGCGCTCCCCGGCCATCGTCGCCCGCTCCACGTACCGCGCCTCGGGCAGCCGCCCGGACGCCTCGAAGGCGCGGCGCACGGCGGGGAACGTACGGCCCAGCTTCATCACGACCGCGGAGTCCGTGGCCGCCAGACGTGCCGTCAGCTCCTCCTCGGGCAGGGTGCCCGGCAGGATCGTCAGCACCTCCTCGCCCTCGACGAGCGGGGTCTTGAGGCGGGCAGCGGCGGCGCTGACGGAGGTGACGCCGGGGATGACCTCGGTGTCGTAACGGTCCGCGAGCCGCTTGTGCATGTGCATGTACGAGCCGTAGAACAGCGGGTCGCCCTCGGCGAGCACAGCGACGGTGAGCCCGGCGTCGAGATGCACCGCGAGACGGGCCGCCGCCTCGGTGTAGAACTCCTCCAACGCGCCCCGGTAGCCGCCCGGGTGGTCCGTGGTCTCCGTGGTGACGGGGTAGACCAGGGCCTCTTCGATGTGGTCGGCACGGATGTGCTCGGCCGCGATGGAACGGGCGATGGAGCGGCCGTGGCGGGCGCTGTGGTACGCCACGACGTCGGCTTCGGCGATGATCTGGACGGCCCGTACGGTCATCAGGGACGGGTCGCCGGGGCCGAGGCCCACGCCGTACAGCCGGCCGGTGGTCCGTGAGCTCTGCGTGTTCTCCGCGCGCTGCGTGTTCTCCACGCTCTGCTGGGTGCTCACGGTCACTCCTCCTCGCTGGCGATGGCGTTGATGGCCGCCGCCGCGATCGCGCTGCCGCCGCGACGGCCGCGCACGATCATGTGCTCCAGGCCGGACGGGTGGGCGGCCAGGGCGTCCTTGGACTCGGCGGCTCCGATGAAGCCGACCGGCATGCCTATGACTGCGGCGGGGCGCGGGGCGCCCTCCTCGATCATCTCCAGCAGCCGGAAGAGGGCGGTGGGCGCGTTGCCGACGGCGACGACGGCGCCCCCCATGCGGTCCCGCCACAGTTCGAGGGCGGCGGCGCTGCGGGTGGTGCCCATCTTCGCCGCGAGGTCCGGTACGGACGGGTCGGACAGGGTGCAGATCACTTCGTTGTCCGCGGGCAGCCGCTTGCGGGTGACGCCGCTCGCGACCATGGCCACGTCGCAGAGGATCGGTGCGCCGGACCGCAGCGCGGCGCGGGCGTGCGCCACGGCGTCCGGGGAGAAGGCGAGATCGCGTACGAGGTCGACCATGCCGCAGGCGTGGATCATACGGACGGCGACCTGGCTCACATCGGCGGGCAGCCCTGCCAGATCCGCCTCCGCGCGGATGGTGGCGAAGGACTGGCGGTAGATCGCCGGTCCGTCCTTCTCGTACTGATGCACAGTGCCTTCGCTTTCTCTGTCGGTTTGGTGATGGGTTGTCATGTGGTGGTGCGTGCTGTCGCCACCGCGGTGGCGAGCGAGGTCGTGCCGGGCGGGACGTTCACCGGGTCGTGCGGGCTGTCGTCGTCCCGTACGACGGTGATCCGGTGGCCGCCGTCGGGGGTGGCGACCACGTCGACCCACTCCCCGTGCGGGTGGCCGCACCGGCGTTCGCACCCGGACCAGTAGACGGGCAGCCGCCCCGGGGGGCCGACGGTGGCCGCCGCGTCGGCGCGTACGTCGGCCAGCGACTTGGCGCAGCCGGGCCGTCCGATGCAGGCGCCCACTCCCGTCCAGGGGGACGCGGGGCCGGTGATCAGCCCGGCCGCGTCGAGGGCGGCCAGCAGTCCGGGGGCCCGGTCCGTGGGTGCGCCGGGCACGATGACGCCGCGCCACGGGGTGAGGCGGAGCTCGCCGGCGCACCGGCGGGCGGTGTCGACGAGCAGCTGCCACTGGGCGGGGCCGAGGCGGCCCAGCGGTACGCCCGCGGAGAGCGCGACGGTGTTGTGGTGACCGGCGGGTACGGGGCCGGGGGTCGGCGGGGTCGCGCTGGCCGGGCGGGGGACCTGTGCCGGGGTGGTCCCGGTGAGCTGCTGGGCGATGCGGGCCAGCAGTGCGGCGCGGGTGTCGTCGGGCAGGTCCTTCACGCGCCAGGCGCCGGATGTCCGGGCGGCGTCCAGGAAGGCTTCGGCGGCCAGGAGGGCGGCGCGGGGGGCGTCGGTGGCGGGCAGGCGCAGGACGGTGTCGCTGTCGCCGATGCGCAGCAGGGCGGTCGTGGAGTCCGCGATGAGGGTCACGTCGGCGCCGAGGGCGTCCACGTCGCCGCGGCCGTCGTCGAGGGCGAAGAGGAAGCGGCCGGAGAGCGCCGTCGCGTTCTCGCTCCGGCACAGCAGCCGGTCCAGCTCGGTCAGCCACGGGCGGATGTCGGGCAGCTCGCGGTCGTCGAGGCCCGAGAGGGGGGAGGCGACGATGTTCCGTACGCGTTCGTGGCGTTCGGAGGGCAGGAGTCCGGCGTCGCCGAGCACCTGGGCCAGCTCGGGGCCGCAGTCCGGGGCGAGGCCGCGGAGCTGGGCGTTGCCGCGTGAGGTGAGGTGCACGTCGCCGTCGCCGAGTCGCCGGGCCGCTTCGTGCAGGGCCTCCGCCTGAGCGACGGTCAGGATGCCGCCGGGTATGCGGACCCGGGCGAGCGCGCCGTCGTCCGCGCGGTGCAGGCGCAGTGTGCCGGGGCAGGCATCACCACTGCTCCGGGCACAGGCGGCGCCCTGGGACCGGGGCGAAAGGGCGGATGCGGACATGGCGGCGAGCATACCGACCATCACACCGGCGTCGGCCGGGCCCAGTGCGATGGCCGGAACGGAGACGCTGAACGGTGCGCGATGTCCGGTGGGTGGGGTCGGGGTCCCTCCGGGGTGTCTCCTCGGAACGGGCGAGGCACCCGGAACGCCGACGAGACCGGCACGTACGCCCGCCCCTGCGGGGACCCCCCTGCACGCCCCCTCGACAACGTCCGGCGCCAAAAGGCCGTCGCCGCTCGCCCCACGGACCCGCACCCGGCCATTTTTCCGGCCACAACCCCCCAGACCCCGGGTCCGCTCAACTGATCGACCGCCCCCCGCAGCCGGTGGCCCGGTCCCCAACCCAGCCCGCAGCCAGCCAACCCTCAGCCCGTACCCCGGCAATCCCCAGCCCGTCGGCGCTTGAGGACGGAACCGAGCTCGTGGTCCGGGCCCACCAACCAGCCCGTCCGGCGTTTGAGGACGGAACCCAGGGCCGGGGTCCGGGCCCCGCACGCCGCCCGTCCGGCAACCGAGGACAAGATCCCGGGCGCCCCCCACCCGCACACCCCCGCCGCTTAGGATGCACATGGCGGTCCACTCGGACCGCCATCGCCAGACGGCGACAGGGGAGGAAGCCCGGTGAGATTCCGGCGCGGTCCCGCCACTGTGAGCCCGGCCGAGAACCGGCCGGGCGAGTCAGGAACTCCCTTCCCCGCACGCTCGGACCCGCCCGGGCAGGGGAACCCCATTCCGACACCGCCCGGGGCGTGGACACCCCGAGGAAGGCCTGACGCAGCATGATTCTGCTTCTGTCGACGTCCGACACCGACCTGCTGAGCGCCCGCGCATCGGAAGGCCCGGTCAGCTACCGCTACGCCAACCCTTCCCGGCTCCCGCTCGACAACCTCCCCGCACTCCTCGACGGCGTGGACCTCGTCGTCGTCCGTCTGCTCGGCGGCGTACGCGCCTGGCAGGACGGCCTCGATCAGCTGCTGGCCACCGGCCGCCCCGTCGTCGTACTGACCGGCGAACAGGCGCCCGACGCCCAGTTGATGGCTGCCTCCACCGTCCCCATCGGGATCGCAGCCGAGGCGCACGCCTACCTCGCGCACGGCGGCCCCGCCAACCTGGCGCAGCTGGGCCGGTTCCTGTCCGACACCGTCCTGCTCACCGGCCACGGCTTCGACCCGCCCGCCCCGGCCCCCGCCTGGGGCCCGCTGGAGCGGACCGCCCGCCCGCTCGACGAGTCCGCGCCCACCATCGCGGTGCTCTACTACCGCGCCCACCACATGAGCGGGAACACCGCGTTCATCGACGACCTCTGCTCGGCCGTGGAGGACGCGGGGGCCCGTCCCCTGCCGTTGTACGTCGCCTCGCTCCGTACCCCCGAGCCCGAGCTCATCGACGAACTCCGCGCCGCGGACGCCATCGTGACCACGGTCCTCGCGGCCGGCGGCACCCGGCCCGCCGAGGCCTCCGCGGGCGGCGACGACGAGTCGTGGGACGCGGGTGCGCTGACCGGCCTGGACGTACCGATCCTGCAGGCGCTCTGCCTGACCGGTTCGCGCAGCGACTGGGAGGACAACGACGAGGGCGTGTCCCCGCTGGACGCCGCGAGCCAGATCGCGGTCCCCGAGTTCGACGGCCGGCTCATCACCGTGCCGTTCTCCTTCAAGGAGATCGACGAGGACGGCCTGCCCGCGTACGTCGCCGACGCCGAACGCGCGGCCAGGGTCGCCGGAATCGCCGTACGGCACGCGCGGCTGCGCCACATCCCGGCCGCCGAGAAGCGGATCGCGCTCGTCCTCTCCGCGTACCCGACCAAGCACTCCCGTATCGGCAACGCGGTCGGCCTCGACACCCCCGCCAGCGCCGTCGCGCTCCTGCGCAGGCTCCGGGCCGAGGGGTACGACTTCGGCCCCGAGGAGGAGATCCCCGGCCTCGTCTCCGGCGACGGCGACGAGCTGATCTACGCCCTGATCGAGGCCGGCGGCCACGACCAGGAGTGGCTGACCGATGAGCAGTTGGCCCGCAACCCGGTCCGGATTCCGGCGGCCGACTACCGCCGCTGGTTCGCCACGCTCCCGGCCCAGCTCCGCGAGGCCGTCGAGCGGCACTGGGGCCCGGCGCCCGGCGAGATGTTCGTGGACCGGTCCAGCAACCCCGAGGGCGACATCGTCCTCGCGGCCCTGCGCCGCGGCAATCTGCTCATCCTGATCCAGCCGCCCCGCGGCTTCGGCGAGAACCCGATCGCGATCTACCACGACCCCGATCTGCCGCCCTCGCACCACTACCTGGCCGCGTACCGCTGGATCGCCGCGTCCGCCGAGGACAACGGGTTCGGCGCCGACGCGATGATCCACCTCGGTAAGCACGGCAATCTGGAGTGGCTGCCCGGCAAGAACGCCGGTCTCTCGGCCGCCTGCGGCCCGGACGCGGCCCTGGGCGATCTGCCGCTGGTGTATCCGTTCCTGGTGAACGACCCGGGCGAGGGCACCCAGGCCAAGCGCCGGGTCCACGCCACCCTGGTCGACCACCTCGTGCCGCCGATGGCCCGTGCCGACAGCTACGGCGACATCGCCCGGCTGGAACAACTCCTCGACGAGCACGCCCAGATCGCGGCGATGGACCCGGCGAAGCTCCCGGCGATCCGCGCCCAGATCTGGACCCTCATCCAGGCCGCGAAGCTCGACCACGACCTCGGGCTCGAAGACCGGCCCGAGGACGAGGGCTTCGACGAGTTCATCATGCATCTCGACGGCTGGCTCTGTGAGATCAAGGACGTCCAGATCCGCGACGGTCTGCACGTCCTGGGCGGCGCCCCGACCGGCAAGGAGCGCGTCAACCTGGTCCTGGCGATTCTGCGCGCCCGCCAGATCTGGGGCGGTACGTCGTCGCTGCCCGGGCTGCGCGAGGCCCTCGGCCTCGACGAGTCGGCGGCCACCCGCACCGCGGCCGACGAGATCGAGGAGCAGGCCCGCGCCCTCGTCCAGGCGATGGAGGACGCGGACTGGGACCCGTCGGCAGTGTCGGCGGTGGCCGCAGGGCAGCCGCAGGCGGTCGCCGACATCCTCGACTTCGCCGCCCGCGAGGTCGTGCCGCGCCTCGCCGCGACGACCGACGAACTCACCCACACCGTCCATGCGTTGAACGGCGGATTCGTGCCCGCCGGTCCGTCCGGGTCGCCGCTGCGCGGTCTGGTCAACGTCCTGCCGACCGGCCGGAACTTCTACTCCGTCGACCCGAAGGCCGTCCCCTCCAAGCTCGCCTGGGAGACCGGACAGGCGCTCGCCGACTCGCTGCTGGAGCGCTACCGCACCGACAACGGCGACTGGCCCACCTCGGTCGGTCTGTCGCTGTGGGGTACGAGCGCGATGCGTACGGCGGGCGACGACATCGCCGAGGCGTTCGCGCTGCTCGGTGTCCGCCCGGTGTGGGACGACGCCTCGCGCCGTGTCACGGGGCTGGAACCGATCCCGTACGAGGAGCTCGGCCGGCCGCGTATCGATGTGACGCTGCGCATCTCCGGGTTCTTCCGGGACGCGTTCCCGCACACCATCGGCCTGCTGGACGACGCGGTGCGGCTGGCCGCCTCGCTGGACGAGCCCGCCGAGCAGAACTACGTACGCGCGCACACCCAGGCCGACCTGGCCGAGCACGGCGACGAACGCCGCGCCACCACACGTATCTTCGGCTCCCGCCCCGGTACGTACGGCGCGGGCCTGCTCCAGCTCATCGACTCGCGAGACTGGCGTACCGACGCCGACCTCGCCGAGGTCTACACGGTGTGGGGCGGATACGCGTACGGCCGCGAGCTGGACGGCCGCCCGGCGCGGGACGAGATGGAGACCGCGTACAAGCGCATCGAGGTCGCCGCGAAGAACACCGACACCCGTGAGCACGACATCGCGGACTCGGACGACTACTTCCAGTACCACGGCGGCATGGTCGCCACGGTCCGCGCGCTGAAGGGCACCGCCCCGGAGGCGTACATCGGGGACTCGACCCGCCCCGAGACCGTCCGGACACGGACGCTGGTCGAGGAGACGTCCCGCGTCTTCCGCGCCCGGGTGGTCAACCCCAAGTGGATCGAGGCGATGCGCCGCCACGGGTACAAGGGGGCGTTCGAGCTGGCGGCGACGGTCGACTACCTCTTCGGGTACGACGCGACGACGGGCGTGGTCGCCGACTGGATGTACGACAAGCTCACCGAGACGTACGTCCTGGACCCGACGAACCGCGAGTTCCTCCAGCAGGCCAACCCCTGGGCGCTGCACGGCATCGCGGAACGCCTCCTGGAGGCCGAGTCGCGCGGTATGTGGGCCAAGCCCGACCCTGCGGTGCTCGACGCCCTGCGCAAGGTCTTCCTGGAGACGGAAGGCGAACTGGAGGGCGAGGACTGAGTCGAACCACGCGTGGTGACTCTTCCGGCACGGCACAATCGCGGTCATGGGGACCTCTGATGCCAGGCTGGAAGAGACCACGGGGCCGATATCCCTGATCCGCGGATTCCTGGTCGGGGGGACGACCGGTGCGGCCCTGGCGTGCATGGTCTCCGGGGTGGTCATCGAGCGCGCGCGGCATGTGAAGTGACCTGATCACGGGAACGGCCCCCGGAACCGTAGGTTCCAGGGGCCGCAGTGCGTCGTGCTTGGTGTGGAGCGACGTCAGTTGGCGTTCACCAGGTCATGCGCGGGCACCTTCACCGTGCGCGCACCCGGCGTGCCGCCCAGGACCACCTTGCGCAGGGCGCTGTTGTTCTTGAGGTTGGTCTCCTTGAGCCGATTCTCCGGGTTGGCCAGCACCTGGATGTAGTAGGTGCCGTTCGCCAGACCGGTGATGTCGAAGGACTGACCCGGAAGGTCCTGCGTGTACGTGTCGCCGGAGCCCACGTCGAGCACCTCGCGCACGGAGATCGAGTTCTCCTGGCCGCACGCGGTGGACAGGTCGGTGTTGTCCGGGTGCCAGTTGGCGTTCTTCACCGTGTAGTCGACGGCGTCGGTGTTGGCCAGGCAGAACGCCTCCTTGCCGCTGCGCACCTTCTCCTTCTTGTCGGCCTTGAGCAGCCGGTAGCTGGCGAAGTCGGTGAAGTGCCAGTGCTCGTGACCGGGGCGGGGGTCCCACTCCATGGTGCCGGTCGGCGTGTAGCCGACCTGCTTGCCCTTGGCGTCGTAGAAGTACTGATAGGCGTCCATCAGCTTCTTGCCGGGGGCGCGGAAGCCGTCCACGACGAGCTGGGCGGGGCCCGCGTTCCATACGTTGGCGCTGAAGGCCAGGTAGTCCTTGCCCTTCACGTTCTCCTCGCCGTCGCTGATCGTGATGCCGTAGGCCGGCAGCGAGCGGAGGTCCGGCTTGGGCACGTCAGGCACGGACGCCTTGCCCTTCGGCCGTGCGGCGTTGGGCGCGACGGCGGGAGCCTTCCTGGAGCCGTCGGTCTGGCCGGGAGCGTCACCCGTGTTCGACGCCCGCAGCGCGCTCTTCTTCAGCGCCCAGGGGAGGGCGGGCGGTGCGGGGGTGAGGGGGCCGTGACCCACGTTGTACGAGGGACCGGCGCCGCTCGTCGCGGACGCGGGGGCCGGTGAGCGCACCGCGCCGTGTCCGGCGTGCCCGGCCATGGCAGACGCCTTGCCCTGCGTCTGCCCCTCGCCGGGCTCGTTGTCCCAACTGCGCTCGCGGACCGTCACCTTGATGGTCCGGGGCTGGTCGGCGATGCCGAACAGGTCCCGGTACTTCTTTGTCACGGACACCTTGGCGGTGTACTTGCCGGGCTTCATGGCGACCGGGGTGCCGTAGTAGCCCGCGTACGTGTTGGACGCCCAGCCGTTCTCGACGCCCCACACCGAACCCATGGTGAACGGGTTGATCGGGCAGCTCTCCGGATACTTCGACGTGGACGGCCCGTCGGGACGTAGCCGCCCGGAGGCGTTGTTCGGGCAGAAGGCCTCCGTCCGGTTCGTCACGACCTTGCCCGCGGCGTCGGTGATGACGATCCGGGAGAAGTCGGGCAGCCCCGCGAAGTCCTTCACCACACCGGGGGGAAGGGTCTTGGTCCGGGTCTTCTTCCCTTCGCGGATGATCTGGGTGGCGACGACCGGGTCCTTGTAGGACTTACGCGTCACCTTGAGTTCGAAGGGCCCGTTCTCGGCGGTGACGTACGTACCGAGGTCGAGATAGACACCGGGGTCGTCCTTCCACGAGTCGAGGGTCACAGAGGTGGAGGCCGCGATCAGGCTGAGCTTCGGCGTGCTCGACGCCTTGCTTTCCGGCGCGGCGGCCACGACTCCGGCGGTCACGGTGATCGCCGCGGCGGCGGCCATCGTCGAGCGCCACAGACGGGTTTGGCGGGATGTGGTCATTTTCCCCGTACTCCGTTTCTTACACGGGTTCCGCATGCCTGCTGGGAGCGGAACTCTTTCCCCACCTGTGGAGAGCCGGTGAATGGCATCAAAGGTTGTCTGCGGACCCAGGAGTCACCCATTGTTGGCTGAAAAGTGTTGTAGGTGCGTGGGTTTGAGCCTTAGGAGGACGGTTTCGGGGGTGCGGGGGACGTGTGTGTCGTAAGGCGCTCCGAGGCGTCGTGGTGGGCGGTCCTCGCTTTACTGCGTACATCAAGTGGGCGATGCTGACCCGGCGTTGGGCGGGCGGCACCGGTGGGGTGGGGCCCGGGGGAGGCTGGTGTTCGTGAGGATTTCCGTGCTCGGTCCGGTGCGGGCCTGGTCCGACGACGCGATGCCCGTCGCCCTTGGTGGCGTACGGCTGCGCATGCTCCTGGCCAGGCTGGCCGTGGACACGGGCCGCCCGGTCTCCGTGGACGCACTGGTCGACGACCTGTGGGGTACGCGGCCGCCCGCGGACGCGGCCAACGCACTCCAGGCACTGGTCTCCCGGCTGCGCAAAGCCCTGCGCGGGGCGGGGACGCTGGACTCCGCGCCCGGGGGTTACCGGCTGTCGGTGCGGCCGGAGGACGTGGATGCGCACCGCTTCGAGGAGCTGGCCGGCCGGGGAGGGCGTGAGCTGGCGGCGGACCGGCCCGAGGAAGCGGCGGCGGTGCTCGGTACGGCGCTGGGACTGTGGCAGGGAGCGGCGCTGGCCGATGTGCTTGAGGCGCCGTTCGCCCGCGCCTGTGCCGCGCGCCTCGAGGATCTGCGGGCGGCCGCCGAAGAGGACCGGTTCGACGCGGAACTGCGGCTCGGACGGGGCGCCGTGGTGCTGCCCGATCTGACGGCGGCGAGCGCGGAACGCCCGCTGAGCGAGCGGCTGGCCGGGCTGCGGATGAGCGCGCTGGCGGCTGCGGGACGTCAGTCCGAGGCGCTGGCCGTGTACGAGGAGATGCGCGCGGGACTGGGCGAGGAACTGGGCGTCGATCCGTCCGCCGCCCTGCGGGACACCCACCTCGCCGTACTGCGGGGCGAGGTGGAGAGCCCGCCTCCGCCGCCCGCGGCCGTACCGAACCGGCTCCCCGCCCGGCTTACCGGTTTCGTCGGCCGGGAAGCGGAGCTGGACCGGCTCGCCGGGCTGCTGGCGGACTCCCGCCTGGTCACCCTGGTGGGACCCGGTGGCGCGGGCAAGACCAGGCTCTCCCTGGAAGCGGTGACCCGGCACAGGGCGTACCGGCGGGGCCGGGTGTGGTTCGTACCGCTCGCCGGGGTGCGCACACCGGACCAGCTGGCCGACGCGGTGCGCACCGCGCTCGGTACCGGGGACCTCCGGCTGCCGGACGCGGGGCGGACCGGGCCGGACTCACCGGACGCGCCGGAAGACCGGGTGAGGGAGGTACTGGACGTCGGTGAGGCCGTGCTCGTACTGGACAACTGCGAGCATCTCGTCGCGGCGGCCGCCGATTTCACGTACCAACTGCTCGACCGGCTCCCGCACTTGACGATCCTCGCCACCAGCAGAGAGCCCCTCGCCATTACGGGAGAAGCGCTCTGCCACCTCGGCCCGCTCGACGTACCCACGGGCACCCCCGAAGTCGCCGAGGCCGGTGCCTCGGCCGCGGTGCGCCTGTTCATCGACCGCGCCGCAGGGGTCCGGCCGGGCTTCGCGCTCGACGACTCCACGGTGGGCCCCGTGGTGGAGATCTGCCGGCGTCTCGACGGCCTGCCGCTCGCGCTGGAGCTGGCCGCGGCCAGACTGCGCTCGATGGGCGTCGACCAGATCGCACGGCGGCTCGACGACCGGTTCCGGCTGCTGACCTCGGGGAGCAGGACCGCGCTGCCGCGCCAGCGCACCCTGCTCGCGGTGGTCGAGTGGAGCTGGGACCTGCTGGACGAGCCCGAACGGACACTGGCGCGCAGGCTCTCCGTGTTTCCCGGCGGAGCCACGCTCGCCGCCCTGGAGGCCGTCTGCCCGGACGACTCGCTGCCGGCCGACGACGTGGTGTACGTCCTGGGCTCCCTGGTCGAGAAGTCCCTGGTGGAAGCGTCGGACACGGGCTCCGGAGGGTCACTGGGCGGGGATCGTGAGGACGGTCCGCGGTACCGGATGCTGGAGACCGTACGCGCGTACGCGGCCCGGCAGCTCGACCGGGCAGGCCAGGCCGACGACGGCGTACCGGCGGCCTTCGCGGCGTACTTCCTCGCGCTGGCCGAGGAGCACGAACCGGGCCTGCGCACCGGTGACCAGCTCCGCTCCCTCGGGCTCTTCGATACGGAGCACGACAACCTGGTCGCCGCGCTGCGGGCGGCCGTGGACTCCGGGGACGCGGAGTCGGCGGCCCGGTTCGTGGGGGCGATGTTCTGGTACTGGGGGATCAGAGGGATGACCACCCAGTTCGAGACGTACCTCGCCGACGTGCTGCGCTTCGGCGACGCCCTGCCCGAACGGGCGCGGGCCGCCTTCGCCGTGGTGCGGCTGATGGCGGGCAACGCGGCGACCGGGTCCGTCCCGGTGCGTGCGCTGATCGAGGAGTGCGAGCGGGCCGGTGCGGTGGAGTTCCACCCGTCGCTGCTGCTGTGGCTGCCGCTCCTCGCGTACTCCTCGGACAACGCGGACCTCGGTGAACTCCTGCTCCGGCGCGCGGGGGAGGCCCCCGAGCCCTGGGTACGGGCCTGTGCGCACTGGGTACGGGACTTCGTCCTCACCGGGCGGGGTGAACAGCCGGCGGGCGTGGACGCGCGCGAAGCGGCCCTGCGCGGTTTCGAGGCGGTCGGTGACCGCTGGGGGCTGGGCATCGCGCTGCTCGCCGTCGGCCGGGACCATTCCCTGAAGGGCGAACACGAGCGGGCCGTCGCGGCCTTCGAACGGGGCGTCGTCCTCAGTTCCGAACTCGGCGCGGAGGACGACATCGTCAACGGCCGGGCCGCGCTTGCGGCGGAGCGGATGCGCGGCGGCGACCTGGACGGCGCGCTGCGGGACATCCGCGCGGCGCAGCGCCAGGCCAAGGAGCGGGGGTACCGGCGCATGGAGGCCGAGATGCTGTTCGGCCTCGCCGACCTGCACCGCAGGGCCGGCGACCTGGAACAGGCCGATCTGACGCTCGACCGGCTGGACACCCTCGTCGACCGGCTGCCCCTCCCCGAGGAGATGGCCCGGGACCAGATCGCGGGCGCCCGGATGGCGAACAGGCTCGCGGAGGGGGCGGCGGGGCGGGCCCGCGAGCTGCTGCCGAGGGCGGTGGGCGGAGCCTTCGCCCGCGGCGACACCGCGGACATCGCGCGCGCCGCCGAACTCCTGGCCCGGCTCCTGCTGTTGGAGGGCGATCCGGTCGGCGCGGCCACCGCACTGGGTACGAGTCAGCTCATCCGAGGCACCTTCGACGAGGGCGACCCACAACTGCACGCCTTGTCAGCCGAGTTGACCGACCGTCTGGGCGATGCCGACTACCGCGAGGCGTACGGCCGTGGCGCACGAATGCCGCGCCAGGACGCGCTGAACCGGCTGACCGAGGAATCCGGCCAACCGGTGGCGTCGTAACAGCCGGCCGCTCAGGCGGCGTTCTTGCGGTAGGCCCGCATGGCCAGCGGGAAGAAGACCACGATCACCCCGGCCATCCAGCCCAGACTGCCGAACAGGGGTCCGGCGACCTCCCCGCCGTTCAGCAGGCCGCGCACCGTATCGGCCATCAGACTGACCGGGTTGATGTCCGACCAGGCCTGGAGCCACCCCGGCATGGACTGCGAGGGGACGAACACATTGCTGGCGAAGGTGAGCGGAAGGACGAGGATCGTCATCAGGCCCTGAACCGAGCCGGGCGCGGTGACCAGCATGCCGATGTAGACCGACAGCCAGGAGAAGCTGACCGCGAAGCCGAGCAGCAGCAGGATCGCGGCCAGTGCGGACACCGCGTCGGTCTCGACCCGGTAGCCCATGACCAGCGCGAGGACCACCAGGGTGCCGAGGGCGACGACGTACCGGACGATGTCGGCCAGGACGGCGCCGATCAGCGGCGCGGAACGGGCGATCGGCATGCTGCGGAACCGGTCGAACATCCCGGTGCCCGCATCCGTGCTGAGGGCGACACCGATGCCGATGCTGGCCTGGAAGACGGTCATCACCATGATGCCGGGCACGATCGTCTGGAGGTACGCGTCGGTGTCGCCGTCGGCGATGGCGCCACCGAAGAGGTAGACGAACATCAGCAGGAACACGATCGGCGTCAGGACGACATCGACGAGCGACGCGGGGGACTTCGCGAGCTTGGTGACCCCGCGCCCGGCGAGGGCGAGGCTGTGCCGGACGGTCTTGGCCGGGCCGATGCGGAGCGCGGGCGCGGCAACGGGGGTGACGGTCGAGGTGCTCATGCCACGGTCCTCTCAGCGACGGTGTTCTGCACGTTCTTGTTCTCGCCCTCGTCCGCCGACCGGCCGGTCAGCGCGAGGAAGACTTCGTCGAGGCTGGGCAGGCGCAGGCCCAACTCATCGGCACTGATCCCGGCCCCGTCGAGACGACGGACCAGCGCGGATATCAGCATCGGGTCGTCGACCGGCACAGTGAGCAGCCCGGTGTTCACCTCACGCACGGGGGCGGAACCGGTCAGCTCGGCCAGGATGCGGCCCACCTCGTCCAGGTCGGCGGGCACGGTCGGACGCACCTGCAGCGTCTGACCGCCGATCCGCCGCTTGAGCTCATCGGGCCGCCCCTCCGCGACCACCCGGCCGTGGTCGAACACGGTGATCCCGTCGGCCAGTTGATCGGCCTCCTCCAAATACTGGGTGGTGAGCAGCACCGTCGCCCCGTCGGCCACCAGCCGCCGTACGACCCCCCAGACCTCCTGCCGCGCATGCGGATCGAGACCGGTGGTCGGCTCGTCCAGATAGAGCACCTGCGGCCGGCCGACGAGACTCGCCGCCAGGTCGAGCCGCCGCCGCATCCCCCCGGAGAAGGTGCTGATCGGCCGGTGAGCGGCATCGGTCAGCTCGAACTGCTCCAGCAGCTCGGTGGCCCGCGCCCTGGCATCGCGCCGCGACATATCGAGCAGCCGGCCCAGCAGTACGAGGTTCTCGGTCCCCGACAGATCCTCGTCCACCGAGGCGTACTGCCCGGTGAGCCCGATCAGCCCCCGGACCCGTACCTGCTCCTTCACCACGTCGTACCCACCGACGCTGGCATGCCCGGCATCAGGCCGCAGCAGCGTGGCCAGAATCCGTACGGTGGTGGTCTTCCCGGCCCCATTGGGCCCCAGCACCCCGATCACCTTCCCGGCCGGCACCTCCAGGTCGACCCCGTCCAGCGCGACCATGTCCCCGTACCGCTTGACCAGACCCTCGGCCCGGATGGCGTACGACATCTTTTCTCCTCGTCAGGCCCTCGTCGTTCTTGATGACCACGACGATGCCGACCACCGCTGACAGGCGACGGACAGAGAGCTGACAGGGAGGGGCGGGGGCTGTCAGGGGGTGTCAGCCGGCCCCTGCGGGGCGGGACCGGAGCGTCGCCGGGTCACCGGACGTGGGCTGCCTCCACCCGGTGCAGGTGGATGAGGATGTCGTAGGAGTGACCCAGCGCGATCTCGGGGTCCTCGGGCGACCAGTACAGACCGTAGGAGCGGGTGGGGCGGGCTTCGGCGAGCCAGTTACGGGCCGCGGCCGGGGCGCTGCGCATGTCGAGGACGAAGTCACGGTGGCGCACGCGGTCGAGGACGTACTCGTTGTGGCCCCGCGGTGCGGGCGGGACGGTGTAGGTCCTGGGCTGTTGCGCGGTGAAATCGGGCAGCGCGTTGACAGTGCCCTGATGGAAGGTCAGGCCGATGCTCACGTAGCGCCCGCCGAGTCGTTCACGAAGGAATGCCCCGGCGGGCGTGGGGAACTCCGCCGGGTTGTCGCTGACGTAGGCGACGTGACCGTTGTTGGAAGCGAGCAGGATCTTGCCGCCGGTGTGGTCGAGCCACCAAGCGGTGTTGTCGGCCATCGCCTGGTCGCGGTAGCGCATGCGCTCGGGGAACTGGTCGTCCGGGAATGCGTAGGCGGTGAAGCTCTGCGCTATCGCCGTGGCGTTCTGCACCGCCCAGGCGTGGTCGCGTTCGGCACGGCGGTCGGAGACGTTCGGGCCGCCGTGGCTGCGGAGCAGCGCGAGGGCGGCGTCGGCGCGGTCGGCGTCCGCCTCCCGCAGAGATGCGTCCTTGGTGAGCTGCTGGAACATCCAGGGCCCGGCCTGGGTGCCGGCGGCAGGCTTCAGCGGTGCGTACAACTCGTCCACGCGTCCGGCGAGATCGGGCCGGTGGGCGGCGAGGTAGTCGGTGACGCGGTCGAAGGCATCCGGGCCCGGGTAGCCCAGGTCGTTGCCGACGAACCGGAGCCGGGGCCGGTCGGGGTGACCGGTGTTGTAGCGGCGCATCCAGTGGATGAGGTCGAGGTACTCCTCGGTGTTCCAGAAGACGTACTGGCCCTGGAACTCGTCGCGCATGATCTGCGCCGGGTCACCGACACCGCGTGTCACGTAGTCGTCCAGGCGCAGCCCGGTGCTCCAACTGGCCTCCAGGGCGAACGTGGTGAAGCCCCGGGTGGTCACCAGGTGCCGGAAGACGCGCTGCTTGAGGGTGAAGAACTCATGGGCACTGTGGCTGGCCTCGCCCAGCCCGACGACGCGGGCGTTCCCGACCATGCGGTCCAGGGCACCCAGATCGCCCAGGGGGTGTGCGTGACGGTCGAGTTCGCCCCACGGGGACGTCGGTGACGCGTCGGCAGGGGTGGTGCTGAGAGCGAGAGTGCTTGCCGCGAGTGCCGCGGTGGCGTTGCGAAGCAGGCTGCGACGTCGGACGGAGCTTCGGACGGAGTTGGAGCCGTGCATTGCGTCCCCCTGGGGCGTGGTCGGTGTGGTGTGAACGACCGTAGCGATAAGTTGGGCGCTTGCGCAATACGTTTGTATAAGACGTCCGTCCGATGCGTTCGCCTGAGGCGTTCGCGCCACATGCCGGGTAGTGTCCGCCGGCATGGGAAATCGTGAAGACCTCCTGTCCGGAGCCAGGCGCTGCCTGGAGGAGAGGGGCTGGGCGCGCACCACGGTGCGCGACATTGCGGCCGCCTCGGGCGGCGTGAGCATGGCCGCCATCGGCTACCACTTCGGTTCGCGCGAGGCGCTGCTGAACGCGGCGCTCATCGAGGCGATCGACGACTGGGGAACGCGGCTCGGCCGCACTCTGGCCTCCTTCGGCAAGGCCGACAGCAGTCCGGCCGAGCGTTACGAAGCCATGTGGGTGGCCGTCATCGAATCGTTCACCGCCGACCGCACGCTGTGGCTGGCCACGATGGAAGCCCTGGTCCAGGCCGAGCACGCCGACGACCTGCGCCTCTATCTGGCGGGAGGCCAGGCCCAGGGCCGTCAGGGCCTGGCGGCCCTACTGCGCGGCGCACCGGAGAACGAGGTCGACGCCGGCGCCGCGCGCACCCTTGGCGCGGTCCAGATGGCCCTCTTCACCGGCGTGATGACGCAGTGGCTCACCGATCCCGGCCAGGCCCCCACCGCTGCCGAAGTCGTCACGGGACTGGGCGCTCTCACCGGCATCGTCAACGCGCACGAGTAGAGAGGCTCACGACGAGGGGCCCGCCTCACCCCGGACGCAGGGCAGCGGCTTTTGCGGAGCGCGGGTCCCGCTTCTGGTCCACTGCCTCAGCTTCGCGGCGCGCTCCCGCCAGTCCATGACCGGCGATCTACGCGGGCATGACCGCGTGAATGCGGGAGAGGGTGAAGACACGTTCGTCGTTTCGCAGGTGGCACCAGGCATACAGGTGGGGCGGGTCGAGATCGAGCTCGCTGAGGGCGCGTACGGTGCGGCTGCCCGAGGCGGCGACGTATTCGATGGTGGGGGACGCCGGGCCCCTCGGACGGTGACGGAACCGCCCGAGGGACCCGGCGTGGCGCAGGTCAGCTGTCGGTCTTGGCGGGTTCCTTGCCGTGCTGGTCGACGACCGTGCGCTCCATGATGGCGCTGGTCCCGAACAGTGTGTCGGAAGTGATCCCCTTGACCTCGTCCTTGGTGATGTACGAGCGCGAGCCGAGGAAGGCGAGGGTGTCCTTGTCGAAGATCCATTCGTCACGGGTCGCGGAAGAGGCGTCTTCGTGTGTGATGGCGATGCCGTGACGGCCGGCGGCGTCGACGGCGTCGGGGATCTCCTTCACGCCGGGGATCTTTGCGGCTGCCTTGTAGAACGCGGAGGCGTTCGCCGGCGGCATGATCGTTTCGCTCACCAGGTCGCCGATCGTTGAGAAGACGGCCTGCTCCTTCGACTCGTCCTCGTCCACCCCCGTCTGGGCGTAGAGCAGCTTGAGCAGCGCGTCGGGGTCGGTGGGCAGCGAGGCCAGCCACTTGTACGTGGGGTGGTGGATGCCCGCCGGGACTGGATCTGAGGACTCGATGGGGACCAGCTGACCGGGCATCACGGCGCCCTTCCCGGATTCGAGGATCCACCCGGTGTTCGTGACCGGGCCGGGCTCCTGCGACGTCCAGACCTCACGCTTGTGCACCGCACCGAGACGCACGGGACCGTCGAAGGTGCCCTCGTTCGAGCGGGTCAGGCTCTCGGCGTACACGAACTGTCCGTCCTTCACCGGCGTCGCGTCGGTTGCCATGGCTGCGACGGCGATCCGGTTGAGAGTGGCGGGGGCGCTGTTGGCGCCGGCGGCTCCGGTCGCCGGGGCGAAGGTGTCGTCACCGCCGGAGAGCGTGACGATCAGTGCCCCGGCCAGTGCCATCGACGCGAGGGGCAACAGCACGACTCCACGCGCCAGTCGACGGCGTGGCGTCGGGTGTGTCTGGGTGGAAGGGGTGCGGTCGTGGTCGATCTGCTGCATCAGAACGTCCTTGTAGTGGAGGTGTCTGCTCGGCGGGAGGTCCCATTCGGCCGGAGCCGACAGCAACTCCTCGACCTCACTCCGGGCGGAACCGGGGTGCGGCGGATTGTTGTTTGTCATCCGGTTTCCTCCTGCAGAAACTTGGCCGCGAATGCGGCCTCACTCTCCTTCTCTCCGCGAGGGCCCCGCGGTTCCGCCTTTACGCGGTCGAGCCCGGAGCTGAGCCGCGCCAGCCGCGCCCGTGCGCGCGACAGCCGCGACCGCACGGTGCCGACCGGGATGCCGAGCGCCTCGGCGGTCTGCTGGTAGTCCAGCCCGGCCGACACGCACAGGGCGAACACCTCCCGGTCCTGGGGACGCAACTTGCCCAGCGCCCCGTGGACGACGGCGAGACGGCGGGCGTCATCGATCCGGCCGGCCGTCTCGTCCGCGAAGTCCTCGACGGGACGCGGTGCCGGGCTGCGCGCCAGGAAGACGAGCCGTCGGCGCAGACCACGGTTGGCGTTGTGCGCCTTGTGCGTGGCGATGCCGAGCAGCCAGGGCTTGAGTGAACCGCCCTCCGGCTCCACCGTCTCCCGCGTACGCCAGGCGGCGAGGAAGGTCTCGGACATGGCCTCCTCGGCCTCCGACCAGTTGCCGGTCAGCCGCAGGGCATGGTTGTAGACCGCTCGTGCGTACTGGTCGTACAGGTCGGCGAACGCCGCACGGTCTCCTGCCCGTATGCGAGCACGCACCGACTCTGTTGGTTCTGTATGCCTCACACTCGTTACTCTCCGCGGGCCCGACGGGGTTCCTGTGGCCTCCGCCACACCACTGCACGCGCGTCCGGAAAGCTGGCCCCCGCAGCAAGCGGTGGGGGCCTTCGACGTATTGCCCGGTGAGAGCAATGGCGGAGGATACGAGATTCGAACTCGTGAGGGGTCGCCCCCAACACGCTTAGGGTGAGCCCCTGCAACGCGGCTGTTGCGGCGACGACGAGATCCACCGCGCCGGCGCTGCGGTGCTTGCCCTGCTTGGTGAGGGCCTCTTGAACATGCCAGGCCCGATCGTAGGCCCGGTCGTCGACGGGAACCCAGCCGAAGATCAACCGCATGGCCTCGATGCCGCGCGCCCGGTCGGCGGCCGACCGGGCGCTGTAGAAGAATTCCAGCTCTGTGATCGGGCAGGTGGCGATGAGCCCGGCCGTTGCCGCCTGGTCCCAGCCGTACTGTTCCGCGTCCCCGCGCAGGAAGCGTGCGAGCGCACTGGTGTCGATCAGGAACTGTGCCGCGTTCACCGACGGTAGTTCCGCTTGTCCTCGAACAGCTCCAGGTCGAACGCACCTTGATCGGCTGCGGCGCGAAGCCGGGTGAGGGCAAGGGCGCGGCGCCGGTTCTCCAGTACTTCGCGCAGGGCTGGGTTGACCGTTTCCCTCTTGGTGCGCGTCCCCAGGGCTTTCGCCACGTCGGCGACCAGCTCGTCGTCGAGATCTATGACGGTCCGGCTCATGTGCGCCTCCTGGATACTCGCCGGTGCCGAACTCGCCGATGCCGACATCGATGCCCTGACCGACATGCTTCAGCGCCGGGCGACTTCCGGCAGCGGCGGCCCCCAGCACCACGGCAACCCGGTGAAACCACGTGAAGGCGCCGTGAAACCGCCGGGCACCAGAGTCTCCGGTGACCGCTCGATCCCGGTCACGATGGAGTAGACGATGACTGAGTACGCAGTCCAGGCGACCGGCCTGGTGAAGGACTTCGGCGAGTTCCGCGCCGTCGACGGCATCGACCTCGAGGTGCGCCGCGGAGAGATCTTCGGCGTCCTCGGTCCCAACGGCGCCGGCAAGACCACTGTCCTGCGGATGCTCGCCACGCTGCTGTCGGTGGACGAGGGCCACGCCGAGATCTTCGGCGTGGATGTCCGCCGTGAGCCGCACCGGATCCGGCAGTTGATCGGTGTCACCGGGCAGTACGCCTCGGTGGACGAGAACCTCACCGCCCGCGAGAACCTCTGGCTCTTCGGTCGGCTTCAGGGCGTGCCCGGCAAAAAGGCGCACGCCACCGCGGAGCGCTTGCTCGGCCAGTTCTCCCTTGAGGAGGCCGCCGACAAGGCGATCTCGCAGTTCTCCGGCGGCATGCGACGCCGCCTCGACCTTGCCGCCAGCCTGATCAGCCGCCCGCCGCTGATCTTTCTCGACGAGCCGACCACGGGCCTCGATCCACGGACCCGCGGACAGATGTGGGACACGATCCGCGGCCTGGTGACCGACGGCTGCACTGTCCTGCTGACCACGCAGTACCTGGATGAGGCCGACCAGCTCGCCGACCGTATCGCGGTCATCGATCGCGGCCGGAAGGTTGCCGAGGGCACACCGGACGAGCTGAAGTCCTCAGTCGGCAACTCGACCCTGCAGCTCCAGCTGGCCCAGAACGCCGACCAGATGCTCGCCGTCGACGTGGTACGCCGACTGCTGCACGAGGAGCCGGTACTCACTCCGGAGTCCGGCCGGATGAACGTTGCCCTCGACGAGGCCGACCGCGCCGCCGACGTACTGATCAGCTTGCGTCAGGCCGGCATCTCGATCACTTCGGTGAGTGTCGACAAGCCCACCCTCGACGAGGTCTTCCTCGCGATCACCGGTCACGACGCCGGTCGCGACGCCGGCCAGGACGCCGGCGAGACGGACGAACCCCGTACCGACGAGCCCGCCATGGAGATCGCCCGATGAGCACCACTGTCACCGCGCCCAGCAATCCCATCGGAGACCCGATGGACCTGGTCGCCCGCACCCGGAGCCACACCACCCTGCAGGAGACCGTCGGCCAGACCATGTCCATGGCCTGGCGGGCGGCCAAGAAGATGCGCCGCAATCCGGAGCAGTTCTTCGATGTGACGATCCAGCCGATCCTGTTCACCGCGATGTTCGCCTACATTTTCGGTGGCGCGATCTCCGGCGACGTGAAGAGCTACCTGCCGCTGATGATCCCCGGCATCCTCGCCCAGACGGTGCTGACCACCTGTATGGCCACCGGTGTGCAGCTGCGCGAGGACATGGACAAGGGCGTCTTCGACCGGTTCAAGTCCCTGCCGATCGCACGGATCGCGCCACTGGCGGGCCCGATGGTCGCCGATCTGCTGCGCTACACAATCGCGGCGACGCTGACCTTCGGCATGGGCATCCTGATCGGCTACCGCCCGGACGGTGGTGTGATCGGCGTCCTCGCCGCGATCCTGCTGGCCATCTTCACCGGCTGGTCGCTGGCCTGGGTGTTCACCTGGATCGGCACGATCGCCCGGAGCGCGCAAAGCGTGCAGGGGATCTCGATGATGATCCTGTTCCCGCTGACGTTCCTGTCCAACGCGTTCGTGCCGGTCGACTCACTGCCCGACTGGCTGGCTGCCTTCGTGAAGGTCAACCCGGTCTCGCATCTGGTCTCGGCGGCGCGCGACCTGGCCAACCATGGCGACGTCACCGGCCAGGTCTGGCTGACGCTGCTGGCCTGCGTCGTCGTGATCGCGATCTTCGCGCCGCTGTCGGTACGCAGCTACAAGCTTCATCTGTGAGTCCGGCGTTGAACTTGTCCCGCTGCGTCTCGAATGGCAGGACGTCCGTCACTCGAGCTTCTTGACGAACCTCAGGGCCTCGTCGCGGAGTTCGGGTCCGCGTCGTTCGCCGAGCTCGTGTTGTAGCGCCGCGAGCCGGCCGGTGGCCTTCTCCTCGGCGTACGGCGTGATCCGCTCCCACGCCATCGTGGGCACCGACCGGTTGTAGGCGAAGCGGTCGGCGTACACGAGCAGCCGGACGGCGTCCTGCTCCGGGAGCGCGTCCCGGAGCAGGCCCCAGGCGCCCAGCGCGAACAGCACGATGCCGGTGACCGGATAGTCCAGCCGGTCGTACGCCGGGTCGAGCACCCGCCGCGACCGGTCCAGGCACGACCGGAACAGCGCGGTCGCGTACTCCTCGTGCTCCGGCCCCGAGTAGCGCGCGTGCGCGGCCAGCGTGATCCCCTCACAGTTGAGGAGCCACGGCTCGAGGCCGGTCGTGGGGATCCCCGGAAACCGCAGACCGCGCACCCGGTCGACGGCAGCGCGGTAGAGCGCCAGGCCGGTGTCGTGGTCACCGGAGGCCAGGGCGAGCTCGGCCCGGCCCATGTCGATGGCGAGCTGCCCGGCGAAGATATGTTCGGAGTTCTCGGCCTCGCTCATCCGGGCCCCCTCCTGCCTGGCATGGTCGAGGTCGCCTTCGTGGATCGCGGCGAGCGCGAGCAGCGCACGCAGCTGCAGGATGTCGTCGCTGGCGCCCAGCCGGAGGAGCACCGGCAGCGCGGCGCGCGCGTGCACGACGGCGGAGGGCACCCGTCCGAGCTGCATGTCCAGCTGGGTGAGCTGCGTGTGCAGGATCGCTGCGGACCAGAGCCCGTCGCTCTCCCGGCACAGGGCGAGTGCGCGCTCGGCGGCGGTCACGGCCCCCTCAGGGTCTCCGGCGTTCTCGAGCCCATAGCTGCGCCATTGCCACGCGAGCCCGGCGATGTGCCGGTCGTCCGAGGCGGTGAACTCCTCGAGCCGGCGGACGAACTCGTCTTCGTCACCTTGGGAGAACCCCGTCAGCACCCGCACCATCCCCGCCACCCGTGGCTCGTCGCCGGGCCCGAGCTTCCGCAGCAGCGCGCGGATCGGCTCCGCGGTCTCCTCGACCACGATCATCGCGTTGCTCAGCGTCATCACCAGCGCGATCCGGGCCATCTCCGCAATCTCCGGTGACGGTGTCCAAGAGCTGATCGTGTGGGCGACCGCGTCGACCAGGACGATCACACGTCCATGGCTGCCCAGGATCGACCAGTACGTGCCGAGCGCGGCCAGCACCTGCACCACGGTCTCCGGGTCCGGCGCCGCGAGCGCCTGCCGGAGCACGTCGGCCAGGTTCATTTCCTCGACCCGGATAGCGTCAACCACCTCGAACTGATCGGGGCCGAAGAGCCTGGGGACGTGGAGTGCGGCGTACTCGACCGCCCAGGCACGGTGTGCCGCCTGGGCGACTTCGTCCTCACCGACGTCGACCAGCTGCATCCTGCCGAACTCGCGCACCGTCTCAAGCATCCGGTAGCGGACTCCCGCGCCGGATTCGAGGACCGTCAGCAGCGACTGGTTCACCAGGCTCTGTACCGCGTCCAGCGCGTCCGGACCGAGCACCCGCTCCGCGGCATCGAGGGTGAAGCCGTCGTGGAAGACCGACAGCCAGCGCAGCGCGCGCTTCTCCGTGTCGGCGAGCAGGTTCCACGACCAGTCGATCACCGCGAGCAGTGTCTGGTGCCGGTCCGGCGCGCTGCGGTCGCCACCGCGCAGCAGGGCGAAGCGGTTCTCCAGCCGACGCGCGATGTCCGGGGTGGACATCACCCGTACCTTGGCTGCGGCCAGCTCGATCGCCAGCGGGAGACCGTCGAGATGGCCGACGATGTCCGCAACCGCGCCCTCGTCGAGGACGACGTCGGGGCGTGCGGCGACGGCACGCTGGGCGAACAGCTCGCCGGCGTCCTCGGCGCGGAGTGCGTCGAGCGGGTAGACCCGCTCCGCCGCGATCGCCAGGGGTGCCCGTGTCGTGGTCAGCACCCGTACCTCGCGGGTCGTGGTGACCAGGTAGGCGACGAGATCGGCCACGGAGCCCACGATGTGCTCGCAGTTGTCCAGGATCAGCAGGCTCGGTGCCTGGTCGAGATGGTGCGCGATGCGCGCGCGTACGTCGGCGCGCTGCTCCGGCGTCAGGGCCCGGCGCCCGCTGACCGAGTCGCGGACGCCGAGCGCCGATCCCACCTCGCCGACCAGATCCTCGGGGGCGGTCACGCCGACCAGCTCGACGAAGTGCACCACCGGCTGCGCGGCGCTGCGGCCGAGCACGTGGGCGAGCCGGGTCTTGCCGAGACCTCCGGGGCCGAGGATCGAGACCACCCGCGAGGCCACCATCGCGGCGCACAGCCGGCGGACATCGTCAGCGCGTCCGAGTAGCGCAGTAGCCTCGTAGTGCAGACCGTCGCGCACCGGACTGTCCCGCGAGAGCAGCTCATGGTGGAGTCGCCGCAGCTCGGGCCCGGGATCGGTGCCGAGCCGGTCGCGCAGAGCGGACCGGTAGGTCTCGAAGCGGTTCAGAGCCGCTGCGGCACCGCGCACGGCCGCCAGGCTCCGCAGCAGGTCGGCCAGCAGGGCTTCGTCGTCAGCCTGCGCAGCGAGGGCCTCCTCGAGTTCCGGCAGCGCCTCGTTGTGCGACCCGCTGCGGCTCGCCGACTGCGCCAGCACGGTGCGGGCAGTCCGAAGGTTGCGGGCGGCCTCTCGGCGTACGTCGGCGAGCGGGCCGGTCACGTCTCCCACGATCGCGAGGCCGTCGGCCAGCGCGAGTGCGGCGCGGGCGTGCTCGGCCGCCTGCGTGGGGTCGCCCGTCAACGCGCCCCTCGCCGCCGCGGTCTCCGATCGGACCACCAGCGAGTCGATCTGGTGAGGGCCGAGACCGAGCCGGTATCCGTTGCCGTCGCGCACTATCGACTCCGGCCCGCACGCCGCGCGGGTACGGGAGACCAGGACCTGTAGCGCCTTTCCCGGGGTCGCGGGCTCGTTATCGGCCCAGACCGCCTCGATCAGCCGCTCGGCGCGCACCGTGGTGCCGGACGCGAGCGCCGCGAGCAGGGCCTGAGGACGCTCGCCAACGACGGCTTCGCCCCGCCAGCGCACCCCGTTGAGTAACGTCAGGACGATCGGCACCCGGTCAGTTTAGAAGGTTGGACAAAGCGCTGGGCGAGCACGGCCTGACGGTGCCGCGGTACGCGTGCCTCGAACTCCTCGACCAGCAGCCCGGCCTGTCCAACGCCGAGCTCGCCCGCGGCGCATTCGTCACCCGACAGTCCATGAACGTCGTCCTCCGCGGTCTCCAAGGACGCGGAGCTGATCTCCCGGCCCGCCACCACCGACCACGGCCGCGCCCGATAGTCGTCACCTGCGGTCGGGGCACCGCAGTCAGCCGGTGCACCCACCACACCGACCGGTACGACGACGCGCCCGCCGCACTGACGGTGCGACGGGCGCGTGGCGCCGAACGGGCTGGTCCGAAGGGCTGGCCGCCGCTAGAGCTTCCACCAGGGCGCCGAGATGTCCCGCAGCGTGTTCGTGCCGCAGTGCACCTCGCCCATCCCCAGGTGGTAGATCTCGTAGTCATCGATGTAGGACACCCGCATCCCCGCCTTGCGGTACGCGGCATTGACCGCCGCGGTGAAGATGTCTTTGCCACCGATCACAGGCCCCCACTGCTTCGGCGCGAGGTAGCGGTTCTTTCCGAGGACCACGCCGTTGACCGCGCCCGGTATATACGCGCTGGTCACCAGGGTGTCGTCGACGGCCTCCGTCAGGTCCCGCTTGCCGAACTCCCCTGCCGCGTCCGGTACATCGACCGAGGCGCCGAGCCGGGTCAGTCGCTGCGTCCCCGCGAAGTCGCCCCGCCCCTCGTCGGACGGGCGCGAGTACAGCGCGGGCACCCGGACCACCTCGGCGTCGGTGATGCCGGTCTCCCGCTTGAGGATCTCCAGGTTGGCGGCGATGCGCCGCGCCGCGAGGGCGTTGTCCGCACGGATCTTGTCGGAGGTGAGCACCTGGTTGATGGTCTCCTTCGGCGCGGACGCGTACTCGGTGCCCTTGAACGAGAACATCTTGGTCGCGCCGTGGCCCGCGGCCTTCGCGTCCTTGAGCAGCTTCATGCCCGCCTCAGGGTCGGCGATGGCGATCCGCCAGCCGCGCCTGGTGTCGGCGGGCAGGAACTGGACGAACTCGTCCACGTGGCCGACGTCCAGCCACGAGGTGTCCAGCAGCAGCGGGTCCTGCATGCCCTGCGACGCCAGCAGCGTCCGCATCGCCTTGACCGGCTTGACGCCGGTGTCCTTGTACTCGCCCATGACGATACGCCCGGCGGGGTAGGACCGGCCGCCGTGCTCGTAGGCGGGGATGGTCTCCAGGTTGCCCATGGAGTCGAGGCTCGAGTCCTCGACGCCGCGGCCCAGCGCGACCTGCACCGCGCCCACGTCGCGTCCGCGCAGCTTCTCGAACACCTGGCGGCCCGCCGGACGATCCTTCTGCGCCGAGCGGATCATGACCCGCATGCCCTGCGGCTTGCCGCCGGGGCCGGCCATGGTCACGTATCCCGGTTCCAGGAAGTCCTGCGCCCAGATGTCCTGCTCCTCCTCCCCCATGGTGAACTTCACCAGCGGTGTGGAGATGCCCGCCCGCTTGACCTGGGTCTCCAACTCCTTGACGAACTTCCGCTGGGTGCGCTCGTACACATAGCCGCCGCGCAGCTCGGTGACCATGACCTGCTGCGCCTGCTGGACGTGGTGGTGCGTGAGCAGCGGGGCGGCGTGCAGGGTGACGCGGTCGGTGGTGGTCTCGGCGCCGCCGCCGGGGCTGACCTTCAGTTCGACGACCGCGGTGCCGTCCCACACCGCCCGGTCGCGTATGACGTCGGTGCCCTCGATACCGAGCTCCACCCCGGCGCGCAGCTCGGTGGCGGACAGCCGGGTCGTCGCCTTGACGACGGTCCAGCCGGTGGTGCGCTTCACGAAGAGCCGGGTGTACTTCGCGCCGGTGCCGGTGCCGGTGCCGGTGACCTTGACCGTGCCGGTGGCGCTGCTGCGCAGTTTGGGCATCGGTACGGTGCGCAGCCGGGCCAGGTCGGCCGTGTCCGCCCGGCCGTTGACCTTGGTGTCGGCGGCGTCGTTGCACTTGGCCAGCTTGGCGTCGGACAGCGGCTTGCCGTCGGAGCCGGTGGACTTGCACCGCTTGGTGTCGTCGTCGATGTTGGGGAGGAAGACCGCTCCCCGCCCGGTGGTCCAACCGTCCTCACCGGCGCTGTCCGTGCTGTCGGCGACGTCCACGCGGCCGTCGCGGTTGACGTCCGCGCGCAGGTCCGCCCGGGCGGACGGTGGTGCCGCGAAGGCGGGGGCCATGGGAACCAGCGTCGCGCCCGCCAGTGTGATGGCCAGGGCGGTCCGTACCGCAAGAGTCTTACGCACCCTGCGTTGTCCTTGTCGATCATGAGCCCGGGGCAGATGGTCCGGAGTCAGGTGGTCTGGTGTGTGCGTGAGGGAAGAGGCCGGATTGGCCACGGAGGTTGTGCGTCGGGTCAAGAGACGGACCTGCTGACGTACATCCGCTCCCGGGGACCCGCCCGAGGTGTGACGGGGGCGCAGCGAAGTCTCCTTCGCACGGCGCGCGAGAGCGTCGAGGAAACACTCCGGAGCAGGTGACAACACGATTGAGAACAGCCCGGAAGCGACAACTACCGCGTGCAACCGGTGACAGAAAGCGCTGAGTTCCTTGAAGAACCGCCCAGGTCAGCGGATGTCACCGGCGACAACTACCACTGCGAGTCGCACCCGCTCGGCCCGCAAGGGTCGCACCTCTCGACTCGGGCCCAAGTCCGCGATCGGTCTGGAAGTTGGCCCGCCTTACGGCACCGAATGCTGACAGGCAGGTGGTCGTGGACCTGGACGGGTGCTCGTGATCGCTCACTCCGAGAAGCGGGACGCCGCCGCGACCCGCGGCTGTTCTCCGCCGCCGCCCCAGCTGGTCATCATCGGCCGCCGCGCTGCCGAACGCAGGCTGACCAGCAGCATTCCCCGTCCCTGCGAGCCCGATCGCCCCCGGAGCCGTGGAATTCGGCGCCCATCCGACGCGACAGCGGGCCCTGACACTGCTCATCGCCAGCCCAACCAGTTGGAACAGCCCGCCAGTTGGACCGACGAGCCGTCATGAAATGCCGAGGCCGGGAGAGCGGCCTGCTGTCGCAGCGGCCGTGCATGCGCTGCTTGATCATTCCGGGGTCATCCGCATGCCGAGCAATGGGTCAGAGCCGTAACCGCAGAGCGAGCGATCAGCCGGGCGCTTCGGTCTACCCGAAGTCCAGCGACTGAGATTGCTACCCAGCGGGCCGCTGGTGGTTTCAACCAACCACCCGCGACCGTTCCAGTAGGGGCTGAGCCACCTGACGGTTGCCACGTTCACCACTGACTCATCGGAGCGGAAATCCCACTGCTGGTAGCGGCCGCCGTTGCATTCCATCCAGTAGACCTGGCCGGCTTCATTTCTCCCCTTGTTGAACTGTTCTGACGACCTCTTTGGTCGCAAGGGTCCATGCCTCTCGGCCCCGTGCGGGGGCGGATGGCACACGCTTGTGATCAAGGCGGCCGTATGTCGGGAAGTTGATGTGCACCGTACGCACGTGTGGAAGTCGTTATGGAGTGGCATGAGGTCCCCCCGCCGTGCGGGAGATACTGACTCGCTGGCCAGGGTGGGTTGACGTGGTTTCAGGTTCACGAGCGGCGGGGTCAGGTGCCGCGCGGCGGCGCCAGACCGGTGTCGTACGCGAAGATCGTGGCCTGTACCCGGTCGCGCAGGCCCAACTTGCGGAGCAGGGCGTTGACATGGGACTTCACGGCTCCCGTCGTCACGCCGAGTGCGTCCGCGATCTCGGCGTTGGCGAGTCCCGCCGCCACCAGCGACAGGACCTCGCGCTCACGCGGGGTGAGCGCGTCGAGGGGCGTGGGGTCCGGCGCCGGGGCGGTGTGCGCGAAGGCTTCGATCAGTCGGCGGGTGACGGCTGGGGCGAGTATGCCGTCCCCGGATGCCACGGCCCGGATGCCGGTGAGCAGTACCTCTGGCTGGGCGTCCTTGAGGAGAAACCCGGAGGCGCCCGCGCGTAGCAGCGTGCACCGTCGCTCGGCCAACGCCCTGCAGCAGGACATCACGCCCTTGTGGGTCGCGAAGGACCGCACGGCTTCCCTGATGGACCGGGCGCCCTGGGCTCGCGTGGACGACATGCCCTGGAGGGATATCGCCGGCGGGAAGGAGATGGTGATCCGCGGTGGCTACCGCCACCTCCAGATCTGGAAATGCGTGGCCAGCAGCGAGCGCCACTGCCTGCTGACCGATGGCGCCGGTCACTGTGGCGGGGTTCACTCGGACTGGTTCGTGCCCGCCCAGTGCCTGCCGGAGAAGAAGGCGGTGCATCTCGAAGACCTCGTCCTGTCGAGCGCGACGGGGGAGAGCGCGCCTGTCTACGTGCCCAATCGGGGGAGCGGCCGGGCAGGGCGGCATACGTGGGTCTCGGCGGCCGACTGCGAGCGCTGGCGGGAGATGGTCGGCGAGAAGACTCCTCTTCCCGAGGCGCCGGGGCAGGAAGAGGACGACGAGCTCACCTTCGCCGAGCAGGAGATCGACCGAAACTGCCGGGATCCGTCGCCCGGCTTCGCGCTGTGCTCGCCCGTCTCCCTTTGAAACGGCCTCGGGGGACATTGGCACAGCGGCTATCGGCGTGTAGCCGAACCTGACAGGGCTGGACGGTCACAGCGCCTCGTCATGTCGATCTTGAACGTCCGCCTGGGGAGACAGCGGGGCTTGGGCTCGATACGGTGTAAAGAACGCGTCAAGAACAGGCGCGGGGTGTGCCGGGAAGTCTGGTCGGCGTCCGTGGGGCTGTGTGCCCTTTTCCGCCGACGCCCCGGAGGGCTCCCGCCGTGTCTGACGTTCGCTCGCGTTCCTATTTCCTGGGCATGCTTCCGCTTCCCGAGCGTCAGGCCGTCGCCCGTGCACTGCGCACCGAGACTGTCGGCGGCCTCGTCCTCCTTGCCGCCGCGGTGGTGGCGCTGGTATGGGCCAACAGCCCGTGGAGCGGGGCATACGAGGAGATACGGGATTTCCACTTCGGGATACCGGCCCTCGGCCTGGACCTGTCGATGGGGCACTGGACGGCGGACGGACTGCTCGCGGTGTTCTTCCTGGTCGCCGGGATCGAGCTCAAGCGCGAACTGGTCGTCGGCGAGCTACGCACCCCCGCGACCGCGGCGCTGCCGGTGATCGCCGCGTTGTGTGGAATGGCCGTGCCCGCCGCCCTATATGCCGCAACCGCCTCGGCGGGCGGCGGGAACCTGGACGGGTGGGCGGTGCCGATGGCCACCGACATCGCGTTCGCCCTCGCCGTGCTCGCGGTCCTCTCCACCCACCTGCCGGCCGTGCTGCGCGCGTTCCTGCTGACCCTCGCGGTCGTCGACGATCTCGGCGCCATCTTGATCATCGCGGTGTTCTTCACCTTCGACCTGAACCTTTGGGCGCTGGCCGGGGCGTTCGCCGGACTCGTCGTCTTCTACCTGCTACAGCGGGCGCGAGTACGCGGCTGGTGGTGGTACGTCCCTCTCGGCGTCACCATCTGGGCGTTGATGTACAACGGCGGCGTCCACGCCACGGTCGCCGGGGTCGCGATGGGGCTGATCCTGCGCACCACCCGTGACGCAGGTGAGAAGGAGTCCCCGGCCGCCCGGGTCGCGCACCTGGTGCACCCGGTCTCTGCCGGGGTCGCGGTGCCGCTGTTCGCGCTGTTCGCCGCCGGGGTGAGCATCACTGGCGCGGCCCTGAGCGAGGTGTTCACCAGCCCCGAGCCTCTCGGTGTCGTCATCGGTCTGGTCGCGGGCAAGACCGTGGGCATCTTCGCCGGGACATACCTGGCCGCACGTTTCACCCGCGCCCGTCTCAACCCTGACCTGGCCTGGGCCGACGTGCTGGGCCTGTCGGTCCTGGCGGGGATCGGGTTTACTGTGGCCCTGCTGATCGGCGAACTCGCCTTCCCCGACGGCCAGGCCACAGAGCACGTCAAGGCCGCGGTCCTGATCGCCTCCGTGCTCGCCGCACTGCTCGCCTCCGCTCTGCTGCGCCGCCGGAACACGATCTACCGGCGCCTGTACGAGGCGGAGAACCTCGATGCCGACGCGGACGGCACCCCCGACATCTACCAGCAGGCCCGGTCTGCGGGCGCCGGGCCGGACGGCCAGGACATCTGATGGGCGGCGGCGAGGCGTCGCTGCTGGCGCCCGTGATCATCGTCGCGGCTCTCGTCATCCGTACCGCGTTCACCGAGATCCGGCACCCGGGCAGCGCCCGCCGCCAATGGGCCTTCACGACCAGCCGGGGGGCGACGACAGCCGCAGGCGTGGTCGCGGTGACCGTGACGGCCAGCGGCTGGAGCCAGGCCGGGTGGGCCGCCGTCGCCTGGGCCCTGATCGTCGGCGCCCTGACCGCATACCTGATCGGCAGGGACAGCTGATGATCCCCGCCTCAGCAGCACCCAGGAGCAGCGCATTTCTGAAACGTCGCATCGGGACCGTGCTGGCGGCCGTCGGCGCTCCGCTCACCCTGGCCGGGGCGTTGATGTAAGTCCTGCCCGGCCCCGGATTTCCCGTCCTGATCATCGGCCTGGCGCTGCTGGTCACCGGCCTGATCATGGCCGCCACCGGCCACCGGTGACGCCCCAACCGCGTAACGGGATTCTGGGGCCGCCCTCCACCCGAAGGGATCACGACGATGCCCTGGTCACGGCTCGCCCCGCGGTCTTCACTCGCCTCCCCGCCGTTTGTGAGAACGACGAAGCGGTTGGCCGGGGTCCTCTCGGGTTTCGCGGGGATGGGTCAGTGGCTGGTGAGCTCGCCCGTGAGCTTGCCGTGGAGGTCGGCGCTGGGGTCGTTCAGGCCGATGATCTCCACGCTCTTGCCGCGCTGGGCGTATTTGGTCTCGATGGCGTCCAGGGCGGCGACCGAGGATGCGTCCCAGATGTGTGCGGCGCTCAGGTCGATGACGATCTTGTCGGGGTCGGTGGTGTAGTTGAACTGGCCGACGAGGTCGTTGGAGGACGCGAAGAACAGCTCGCCGGTCACGGCGTACACGACGCTGGTGCCGTCGGGGTCGGCGACGGCGGTGACGTTGGCGAGGTGGGCGACGCGCTTGGCGAAGATGACCATTGCGGTGACAGAGCCGACGACGACGCCGATGGCGAGGTTGTCGGTGGCGACAACGCAGATCACGGTGATGACCATGACGGCGATCTCGCCGGCGGGCATCCGCTTGAGGGTCTTGGGTGCGATGGAGTGCCAGTCGAACGTCGCGAACGACACCATGACCATGACGGCGACCAGGGCGGCCATCGGGATGTCGGAGACGATCGGGCCGAAGACGATGCAGAGGACCATGAGGAACGCACCGGCCAGGAAGGTGGACAGGCGGGTGCGGGCGCCGGAGACCTTCACGTTGATCATCGTCTGGCCGATCATGGCGCAGCCGCCCATGCCGCCGAAGAAGCCGGTGACGATGTTGGCGATGCCCTGGCCGATGGACTCGCGGGTCTTGGAGGAGTGGGTGTCGGTGATGTCGTCGACCAGCTTGGCGGTCATCAGCGATTCCATCAGGCCGACCAGTGCCATGGCGAGGGCGTAGGGGGCGATGGTGGTCAGGGTGTCCAGGGTGAACGGCACGTCCGGCAGGCCCGGGACGGGCAGGGAGGACGGCAGTTCTCCCTTGTCGCCCACGGTCGGCACGGCGATCGCGGCCGCGACGGTGATCACGGTGAGGACGACGATGGAGACCAGGGGCGCCGGAATCACCTTGGTGACCTTCGGGAAGAACACCATCAGCGCGAGACCGCCGATGATCAGCGGGTACACGGCCCAGGGCACGTTGTGCATCTCGGGCACCTGGGCCATGAAGATCAGGATCGCCAGGGCGTTGACAAAGCCGACCATCACCGAGCGCGGGACGAACCGCATCAGCTTCGCCACCCCGAGCGCGCCGAGGGCGACCTGGATGATCCCGGCCAGGATGACGGCGGCGATCAGGTAGCCCAGGCCGTGCTCACGGTTCAGCGGGGCGATCACCAAGGCGACGGCGCCGGTGGCGGCAGAGATCATCGCGCGGCGGCCGCCGACGATCGAGATGACCACGGCCATCGTGAACGAGGCGAACAGTCCGACCGCCGGGTCCACACCGGCGATGATCGAGAACGAGATCGCCTCCGGGATCAGCGCGAGGGCGACGACCAGGCCGGCCAGGACCTCGGTGCGCCAGACCTTCGGGTTGCTCAGCCAGTCGGGGCGCAGGCCGCGCAGCCGCGCGGCGGGAGTCACTGCGGAAGAAGACAAGGAGATGAGTACCTGTCGTGCTCGGGTACACCCCACTGGCAGGCCGGGGCGTGCGAGAGAACGCGGAGGAGCCGGGCCGGCGCCCCGCGGACGGCCCGCACGGAGCGGGCCGGAAGTCGAAGAAGCGACGGAGCCGGGGACCTACGCGGAGGCGCGGGCAGTCGGCTCACATCGGGGGCGAAGCGTCACGGCGGGCAGGCGGCGGCGATAGGCGTCATGGGCTCGCGCACGCTCTCTCCTGCAAGAATCGGATCTTCGCCGGGGGCGTCATCGGCCCCGGAACGGCAGTCGCGGGGCAGCCGGGCCGCCCTCGCCATCAGCAACTCTACCCTAACGTTAGAGTAGAGATCGGTGGGGTCGCACGGGACGCGGTCCCGGCAGGACGAGAAGGGCACAGGACACGGGCGTGGACGACAAGCACATGCAGATCGGCGAAGTCGCCGCGCGGACCGAACTGTCCCTGCGGACCATCCGGCATTACGAGGAGACCGGCCTGGTCATCCCCTCCGCCCGTTCCCAGGGCGGCTTCCGCCTCTACACCGAGACCGACGTCGCCCGGCTCATGGTCATCCGCCGCATGAAGCCGCTCGGCTTCACCCTGGAGCAGATGCGCGACCTCCTGGACGCCACCGACCGCCTCGACAGCGACGAACACCTCGACGCTGCCGAGCGAGAGGCCCTGCTGGGCCGTGTCCACGTCTACGAGCAGGCCGCAACCGAGCAGGTCGACAAGCTCCGCGTCCAGCTGGCCCGCGCCGAGGACTTCGCCGCCACCCTTCGCACGCGCCTGGACCAGAACACCTCTGTCGCCCTGCCCTGACCTGCGCGTTCCACCGTGCCTGGCCTGTGCCTGTGCTCGTTCAGCAGTGCGCGGGCCTACCTCGGCATGAGCCACCCCGCCTCTTTCTCTTCCCGCCGCCCGCGCCCGTGGGGGACGATGGGCGCCGGCATCGCCGCGGTGGCCGCCTGCGCGGTTTGCTTCGCGGGCCCGCTGCTGGCCCTGCTCGGCAACATCGGCGCGGCCTCCGCGCTCGCCTCGTTCTGGGTTCTCGCTCTGGCGGTTGTGGTGGGGGCCGCCGCGGTGGGCGCCTACGTGCTGCACCGTCGGCGCCGGGCAGCCGCCTGCGACCCGACGACGGGCCCGGTAGACCTCGGCCTGCCCGCCGTCGGCATGGCTCGGGACGGTCGCGTGCGCTGACCTGGGCGAGAGGCCGCCCGCCGGGCCTGTGAGGTTGACCGAAACGGCCGCCACCAGGGGCGGTCCGGTACGGGCGCGACGCGGCCATGTTCTGCGGCGTGTGCCGTGAGTTCCTGAACGGTCGGTAGGCGCCAGCGGCCCGCTGGCGACAACTGCAACCAAAACTGCAACCACCAACGTCGAAGGGCCCCGCAGCAAGCTGCGGGGCCCTTCGACGTATTGCCCGGTGAGAGCAATGGCGGAGGATACGAGATTCGAACTCGTGAGGGGTTGCCCCCAACACGCTTTCCAACTGTGCGAGTGGCCGTTCGTGGGCGTTCATGGATGGCCACTCGGCAGCTCAGAGAGGGCTGGCGTACGAGGCTGAACTGCAGCGGACGTGAGTGAACTGGACAAAGAACAGGACAACGGGCGGCGGTGGAGAGGGCCCTTTGCCCTGTGGATGCTGGCCTAAGTTCGGCGTCAGCGCCGTCATCTACGGCCTTCTGATTCGTAGCTCTAGCCGGTCGGTCAGCCACGGCCATTCCGGCCGCTTCGAGTCCTCGCAGTGACGCTGGCGGCCTGGTTCGGTTGCTGAGGTTGCAGTACCGGGCTGCTGTATTGCTGGTGCTTGGCTGCATAGGTGACCAATGCATGGCTCCTGCGGACTTGGGGATCAACGATCTAACCTGGCAGGCATGAAGTTGTCGGAAGTGACGCCGGTCCTGGTCGCCCTCTTGGTGTTGATTGGCGTTCTTTGGCAAGGGCGGCGGCCACGCTTCGACAGTCGTGATCGACTGCAGAGGGACCTGGAATTGCTTGCTGCGATGCCCGACGACCTACAGGTCAGGGATGAGTACAAGCAGCACATCTCGGCAGCATTCGAGGCATTGATCAACGATGAGGACGAACGATCGCGAGACCCGCAGGGGGTAGTTCTTGGCATCGCGCTCATGCTCGTGGGTGGGTGGCTAGTGTGGGTCGCTCTTGACCAAGGTGGTGGCTGGTGGCACTTCCTCACCGCCTTCGGCGCGCTGCTCTTCGCCGTCGCTGCCTATGGCACCGCGCAAGACGCAAGCAAGCATCACCGTGATGAGCGGGGGCGTGTCATCCCACGCAGCGAGTCCACCGACGACTGATCTTGAGGTGGCTACCTAAAGCCGTGGAGCCGACCGCCCCAGCCGCAACGGGTTTCCTCCCACCCCCGAGCACGTATCGCGCCGCAGAGGCGGCGCGCCCCGCGCCGTGCGCGGGGTCTTGATGAGGTAGAGGAATCTGTAACAACCCGGCCCTGGGCTCAGACGCTAAGGGCTGTCCCGAAGCGCGCGGGGAAGAAGTGCGCGACGCGATGGGCGGTACCGGCTGACACGGTTGCTGCACTTCGCTGCTGTACGGGCAACGTGAAAGGCCCCCTGGATTTCTCCCGGGGGCCTTTGGCCTGCTGTGCACTCGGCAGGATTCGAACCTGCAACCTTCTGATCCGTAGGCGGGTGCACCCTCCTACGCCTACCAATCGTTCCTAGGGGGATTCCCAGTTGAGCGCGTCAGCATGTGCGCGTGTGTGCGCCCACGTACGTGGACGTTGATGTCAGGCGCTGATGTCAGGGGTACCGGGAGCTGGCCCCCGCCCGTGAGGAGCGATGTGCACGGAGCAGTCACCATCCGTCGGCGGCGAGCCGCCGCCCCCACGGCTGCGCATGAGCGGAAGGCCGAGCCCCAAGACTCCAGCGCCAGCACCGAGGGCAGTAGCCGTGTGGGGGAAGGCGTAGACCACGCACCCGGCAAGGATGGCACTGCCGAACATCAACCATCCGACCCTCGCCCGCAGGAATGCGCGCACGCTCCGTGTCGGGCGCGGCGTTTTTCGCCTGCTGGGCCCCTCGGAACTTGCCCTGAGGCTGTCTCTCGGTACTGTCATTACTGACCTTTCTACTAACGAGTGAGGTCAGGGCGGCTCCCGTGCCAGCGGGAGTCGCTTTTTTTCGACTACGCCGCCCGTCAGCGCTCATCGTGGCAGACGCCGAACTGCCATCCAATCTGGTTGTCCACAGGCCGCGCGCCAGGCCTGTGGATAAGTGCGAGAAAGTTGTGCACAAAGATCTACTCGGCCCATCAGGAATCGCGGAGAGAAACCTGTTAACCCGCAGCCCGGAAAACGCACGAGGTAGTGCGTTAACCTTCGGGGGTTCGTGGATAACAAGATCCTCTAAAAAACTCCAAGTTTTTCCGGACCTCAATGTTCCGCTTAGGGTTCTGCCACCTGGCCAGCACTGCGAACGCCGCCATGTGCACCGCGCAGAGTGGGATCGACCCCACGGCGGGGCGGCCCCGCCAGCCCACCAAGCCACCAGGGCCCGATGACCAGCGTGACCTGTACGTCGGCGTGCACTTGTGTGCGCCGCCGTTGATGTCAGACGCTGATGTCGGGCATCAACGAGGACGGAGCCGCGTCAGGCTCCGCCCCAACACGCTCTCCAACTCTGCACGGCGACGTTCGTCCTGGTTCGCGACTGTCCACAAGGCGGTCCGCGTCGGCGCCCGCTGAGGAGTTGAACCGTCGCGAACGTCTGTGAACGAGACTGCTGATGAGACTGCGGGTCCGCTCAATCACCGACAGGCCAGTTTGGTGGAGCCCCGCAATTCGATCACGTCGCCGACCTGCAGCGTGGCCTGGTGGGGCACCGTGTCGTCCCAGCTGAAGTGGGTCGCGGGGTTGTCGTCATACCCTCGCAGATCCGCTCGCTGCCACCTTCGCTCACATCAACTTACGGGTTATGTGCTGATCCGTCGCTCTATGCAGATACGACAAGGTGATGCAGAGATCACGGACAAGCAGGCAGCGGGCCGCCTAGAGTTGATCGGAGCGTGGCAGGGCGCTGGACGGGGGAGGGTGAGCCGAGTGGTTAGCCGGGACACGACGGGCCCAGAGAAGGGTCCGATTGAGCAACAGCTCGAATTTCAGCGACGCATTCTTACTCTAGAATCTGAACTCCGGGGCGCTAAGCTCCAGAACGCCATCGCCTCGGCAATGGCTACGCTTCTTTTCCTCACATACGCTATTGCCATAATAGGGATTCCGGCAATTGGTATCGCGACCTACGCCACCTACGGCCGAGTCGACCTGGGAATGTTCAATCGAATTGGCATACCGGTAACTGTCGTATGCGTGATCGCCTCGTTCGTCCTGAAAGAGAGCCTTGTAGAGTTTTCCGATTTTGCACGCGTCGACGTTGCCGAACGTAGGCTTGAACTGTCTCTCGCGAAAGAGCGAAGGCGACTTTATGCGGCAAGCATTGAACTGGATATAGTTACGCAGAGGCATATCTACAAGGAAACAATACCTTCCACCGTGGAGGATTTTCGTAGAGGCAGTGCGCAGTATCGGCGTATCCATAACGGTTTTCAGAGTGTGATAATCCTGGGGTCGTTTGCCATGACGGCTTTGTCGGCTATGGCAAACGACTGGGCCTCCGTCGGGGTCAGTTTCTCTGTAGGAGTTGCTTCCGGATTTGCTGGCTACTTCAAGTTCAAAGAGCGCGGTTTCTATCTGCAGCAGAGCGCAGACGCGATCGAGCAAGAAGTTGACGCCGCATCCCTCAATATTGGGCCCTATAAGGGGAAGAGTAAAGATGAGGCGTTGGGGCTGTTCACTGAGCGCGTGGAGGCCCTTAAGGTCGAGCAGAGAAAAAGGGAGCAACAACTAGATCAGCCTAGCGATCGCTCCGAGGGAGGGGGCGTATAACTCGGTCTGAAAATAGCGCTACGGATGGAGCTGCGTTGGACCTGCTGCGATGACTCAATTGAGGCATCCATGCAGGCGCCTGCCCCTGCGTGCTCTGGGCCTTAACGCGCTGACACGAGGCGGCTCGTAAACCCTGCGGTACATAGGCGCTCGTAAGCTGCGGCTACGGAACTAGGTACCTCTTGTCTGATCATGAAGCCTTGCTCCGGGTAGATGAGCAGACGCTGTTGAGCCCCAACAAGCATGTCCAGCACAAGACGTGGGTCTTTGATTGAGTTGACGTACTCCGAAAGCGTCGTGGGTGCTGACGCGCTGACGATCTCAACTTCCGGCCATAGTCGGCGGGCTGTCGCGTAGGCCCGCCGCTCCTCGTACGGCTTGCTCACGAGCAGTACGGATGACACATCGGCGCCTCGCTCTGCGAGCAGTTCGCGTGAGAAGTTGATGTTCTCGCCCGTGTTCCGCGCGTTCGGCTCAACGAGGATGGCCGATGCGGGAACACCCAGTTCCAGCGCTCGTTCCCGATAATGCTCAGCTTCCCCGCGGGGCATGCGGTCACGTGTCGTGCGGCTGGTAGCGCCTGTGAAGACGATCAGTGGGAACATGTCGCGCTGGTACAGCTCCACGGTCACATCTGCCACGCCCAGGTCATGGCTACCGAGGCCGATGGCAACCGAGCAGGGGCGCGGTTCGTGATGCATCTGCTGAAAGTCCCAGAGCCGCTGAGCGTCAGCCCATGTTTGCACCGAGATCACTGGCCCGCTCCCTGTGCTGAATCGGGAACCTTGAAGTCGTAGGCCCAGGCGAAGCGGCTCGCCGCGTGAATGCCGATGGCGAATTCCACCACGGTCCTGTCAGCGGTGTAGGTGGTTCGGTGAAGCTCTACGACCCACTCACCGGGCGTCAGCTGGAGGAGCGCCGCCTCTTCCGACGCCGCGGGGCGCGCGAACAGCTCCTCCCGCATGTGATCGATCTCGTACCCCGCGTCGTAGAGCACGCGGTACCCGCCGCCCTTGCCGGCCGGGCCCGGTGTCGGGTCAACAAGCTGGGTCCCTTCGACATGCTCGGGGCGGTAGTAGCTGGTCAAGGTGTGCGTCGGCTGGTCCCCCTCCTTCACGAGGCGGGCGCGCGCGTACACCTCGGAACCTTCCGGTAGACCGTGCGCCGCCGCTACCAGCGGCGTGGCGGGCACCCGACTGACGTTCTGCGTCTGCTCTCCACGCTTGTGCGCGCGGCCCGAAGCCACGCGGTCGGCGATGAACGCGACCTCGTCCCCGTCACGCCATTTGGCCTTGTCGTACCGAGCGATGCCGAGCCGCTTGAGCGGGGCCTGCTGCCGTACGACAGTGCCGTGACCTCGGGAAGAGGTCACCAAGCCTTCGGCTTCCAGCGCCTTGTAGGCCGCGTGAACCGTGGACTTCGATCCTTCACCAGCCTCGACAAGATCCCGGATATGGGGCAGCTGCCGGCCAGGGGGTAGCTCACCACTCTTGATCTGCCCGGCCAGCTTGTCTGCCAGTTCCCGCCACTTGGGTGCCACGCGCACTCCTCTCAACGGCTCCAGTGAAACACAGTCCCAGGACTGTTGACAGTCCCAGGACTGTGCGTCATTGTCATTGCAGACACGCCGCAGTCCTAGGACAGCGGGAGTTGTGGCCCTTCTTTGGGCTGCTCAAGCTGCACGACTCAGGAGCCCCGCGTTGGTCGGGGGGAGGGTGCCGGACAGCCGTTTGCCGAGAGGTGGGCGGTCCCTTGTCAGTCCGGACGGCATGTCTCTGCCTACAGCGGGGCCTTAGCGACCTGTTCCTTGAACCGGCAGGCGCGTCCCCGGAAGAGACACCTGAACCACTCAACTCCGCAGCTCACGCTGCGGTCGGTTGCCTCCTCCGTCCGTCCGGCCACTGGTCGTACGGGCGGGGCAGAGGGGAGCCGGAACACCCTTTCCTGCTTCACCCGCAGACGGCGTGCGGCCCCGGTGCTCGAACACCGGGGCCGCTGTTTTGGGCCGTCCACCGCTAAGGAGAAAACGACCCGTGAAGACCATCGCTGCACTTCAGGACCTCGTTACGGCCGCGTCGCTCGATATGGAGCCGTCGGCCGCTGAGCTGGACGCGATCGAGCTGGAGATGCCCGTCATCCTGGCGGACGTCGACCTGCTGGACGCGCAGATCATGACCATCGACCGCCCCATCACCGAGCTGGACGAGCGGCGCATCCGCCGGGCCCGCCGGCGGGCGCTGGCCGCCCGCCGCGACCTGACCAACCGCGCCGGCACGGTGCTGACGGGTGGTGCCGCATGATGGCCATCGCTCCCGCCCCCGAGGTGCTGCTCGACCACCGCGGCAACCCCCGGGCGTCCTTCGAGATGTCGCTGAGCTACGAGCAGGCGCGGCTGGGCACGGCCTTTCACGAGGCCGGTCACGCGGTGCTGGCCATGGCCTACGGCGTCCACGTCGTGACCAGCGAAGTCATCGCCTGGTCCCCCGAGACAGACAGGTGGAGCCTCACCGGCAACACCGCATTCGAGGCGCGCGATACCAAGCCGTGGCACTTTGCGGCCCAGTGCGCCGCCGGTGAGATCGCCAATGTGCAGTACCTCATGACCTACGGCCTGTGGACGCCGGAGCGGGCACTGGCCTGTAGCGCCGACCACGACCGGGAGCAGGCCATCGACGTACTGGCCGACTTCGGCTACGACCTGGGGCGCGATCACACCCCCGACCGTCGCAAGTCCTGGGGGATGGTGCGCGGCATGGCACGCCGCAAGATCGGCTACCTGTGGCGTGAGATCCGCACCGTGGCCCTGGCCATGGACGAGCGGACCGTCCTCACCGGCGACGACATCGCGGCCCTGACCGGCATGACCAACTCTCCGCGACAGGGGGATGCGGCATGAGTGGGGGCGTGATGAGGGCGTGGCTCGGGCTGCGCTGCTGCGGCACGCACGCACCGCAGCGGACGGCCGGGCCGTGCTGGCAGCTGTACGTGGTGATGACCGGCAGCGTCCGTGACTGGCCGGTCCACACCTGGTCGACATCCACCGAGGTCCCGAGCATCGACGAGCGCAAGGCGGCTCTCGCGTCGCTCGGATTCGTCCTCGTCAACGGGATCGAGTGGGAGTGGACGGAGGACACCGGGCCGGAGTACCACCCGCACCCGGCGCGCGTCTCCCTCTCCGCGGGCGCCGAGGTCCAGCGGCTGGACGGGGGTGCGGCATGAACCGCACTGGCAAGACGCTGCTCGTCCTCGCGCTGGTCGCGGTCGTCGCCATGGCGTTCCGGGTTTCCTGGAACGCGCTGCGGGACGTCGCCACCGCGACCGGCGCAGACGACACGGCCGCGCTGCTGTACCCGTTCGTGGTCGACGGACTCATGGCCCTGGCCCTGGTCGCCACGCTCGTACTGACCGGAGACTCACGGCGGTTCGCGCTGCGGGTCCTGGCCTCCTACACGCTGGCCTCGCTCGTCCTCAACTACGTCCACGGCCTCGTCCCCGAGCTGCACGCCAAGTCGGTCGACTGGGGTCGACTGGCCGACTGGGACCCCGCGAACTGGGCCCTGGTACTGCTCGCCACATCGCTGCCGGTCGGGTCGATCTACTTCGGCTCCGACCTCGTCGCGAAGGTCCTGCACCACCGACCGGTCGACTCTGCAATTACGGAGGAAACGGTAGAGACGACACCAAATCGGTCTACCTCTGACCTGCAAGAGTCGACCCCCTTCCCCATGAGCCCGGTCGATGTTCCGCCCGCTCTCCCGGCGCCAGAAGCGGTCGAGGAACTGCCGCCGGTGGAGCTGTCCCCGGTCGGTGCGTTCGCTGCGGAGTCGACCCGCCCGCGTCGGGCGACCGGTCGGGTACCGGACGTCGCCCGGTCGAGTCGACCGGTCCGCACCGCCGATCAGCTGCTCGACGAAGCCCGGTCGGCCACCGCCGACTGGCCGGTCGAGGAACTGACCGGCGAAGCGATCCGCAAGGCGGTCCACACCTCTGCGGCCAAGGCCCGCGTGCTGCGCGAGACCCTGCGCGCCGAGCGGACCGCCATGCCGGATGAGGCGGTGGCCTGATGGGTGCGCTGCCGGATTACCGGTGGCGCATGGCCCCCGATGGCCTGGCCACCCGCCGTCAGCTCCGCGCACTGGGGTTACGGCCGGGTGGTCAGGACGTCGTCGCCGAGCTCCAACGGCCCCGCCGGCGCCGAGGTCCGCTGGTCGCCTACCTGTACCGCATCGACCGGGCCAAGCCCGTACGGCCCATGACGCCAGGCCGTGCAGCCGCGCTGGCCAAGGCCATGGCTGCCCGCCGCACCTGCCCCAACTGCCTCCGGGATGCCGGGTACTGCATCCCGCGTTCTCTCGGCGTGTGCGTGCCCTGCTCCGACCTGGACACCGAGTCTGCCGCCTGAGCTGCGGCATGGAAACGGAGTGACGTAGTGAAGCTGACCGTCAGCACACACAAGCTCTTCGGCTACGGCGCGACCCTGCGCACCGCGAAGCGTCTGGCCGAGCAGGCCGTCACGGTCGTGAACCGGGCCGTGCCCGGCCAGATGCCCGACGTGCAGATCGTCCTCACCTCGGAACGGAACCTGGCCGAGGTATCTACGGCTGCCGAGTGGGAGACCGCCGGATGCACGGACAAGCGGGTCCATGCCCGTGCGCTGCGTTCCGCGAAGAAGCTGGCACGCGACACCGCCGGCCGAGCCGTCCCGCTCGCCGATGGCGGGGTGTTGATCGTCGTCAACGTCGACCAACTCCCGAACGAGGCCGTGTTCGCGATCACGCTCGTGCACGAACTGGTCCACGCGATGCAGACCAGCCGCAAGGGCGTGCGCGACCGGCTCGTTGCCGGGCTGCGCAACGACCTGGGAGTCGAGAAGCAGTCCCGCCGCAAGAACCAGGAGCACGAACGCTGCCTGGAGCGGGAGGAGAAGGAGGCGTACGGCGCCGAATACCTCGCCGGCCGTCTCGTCCCCGCCGCCGCAGCCTGACCCACCCCCGCACCTCCACTTCCCTCGCTCCGGGTTCCGGGGCAGTCAGGAGTCGTTCCGCCATGAGCGACAACGTCGTTCCCCTCTTCGAAAAGACCACCACCGCCCCCGAGACACCCCCGGTCGCCGTGGCGACTGCGGTAGCAACTCCCGCTGCTACAAAGCCTCCTGCGCCCTTGTGGGTGCGCTCCGCGAGGGGTGTGCGCACGGCGGCCACCCACGAACACACCAAGACCGTCTGCCGCGTCACTGCCCGCCACGGCCTCTACGTCCTTGGTGGGACGCAGATCGTGGCCCGTCGGACGTGGGAGGGTCGCACCGCTTCCCGTTACGAACGTCTGCTGCGTGCGGCGGAAGCCGCGGGGAACATGGAAGCGGCAGCGGAGTGGGAGGAGCGCGGGCAGAAGTTCCGGCAGGAACGCCACCGCCGCCGCATGGACCTGCTCACCGCACCCATGGACGCCGCCAAGGGTGTCGCGGCCGGTGCTGGGATGGCTGCCGGTGGGCTCTTGGTCCTGGGCATCATGCTGGCCGTCGCAAACAAGGACTGGACCGACATCGGCGCCCCCACCATGGCGCTGATCGAATTGGTCCGCTGGATCGTCTTCATCGTGTCCGTGACCTGGGGACCGCTGGTCACGATCGGTCCGTGGGCGGTCCTGCTCGGCCTGTGGGCCGTGGGCAAGAACCAGCAGGCAGCACCCCAGTGGGCCCTGCCCGCCAACGCCCGCTCCAGTGAGGGCGAGCCGATCACCCCTTCCATCGTCGTCCTCGCACTGCGGAACCTCGGAATCGCCCCGCTGCGCAACGCCATCAAGGAAATGGGCGACGCGGGCGCCTCCATGCTCGGTCCGATCCGTATCGCCGGATGCGGTGTCGAGGTGGACGTGACGCTGCCCTCCGGGGTGTCCACCAACGAGATCCAGGGCAGGCGCCGCAAGCTTGCCGAGAACCTGTCCCGGCATGAGCACGAGGTATTCATCACGATCCCAGAGGCGGCCCGCACGGTCCGGCTCTGGGTCGCGGATTCCGGTGCGCTGGACGAGCCCATCGGCCCGTCTCCGCTGGTCACCGACCCCGATACCAAGGCCGACTACAAGACGGGCAAGGCGCCGTGGGGCCAGGACCTGCGCGGCGACGCCGCAGCGCTGAGCCTTTACCAGCGCCACCTGCTCATCACCGGTCTGTCCAACCAGGGCAAGACCGCTGCCCTGCGGGCGCTGGCCCTGTGGCTGGCCCTGGACCGCACGGTCGAGTTCCGCATCGCCGACCTCAAGGGCGCCGGCGACTGGGCCATGTTCGATGACCTTGCCACCGTGCTCATCCAGGGCCCGACCGACGACCACGTCATCCAGGCAACCGAGTTGGTCGAGGGCCTGGTGGCGGATATGGAGCGCCGCCTTCAGGCGCCGCCCGGCACGGTGTTTCCGCCGCTGGTCGGGATCGTGGATGAGGCTCAGGTCGCATTCATGTGCCCGGTCAAGGACGACAAGAAGCTCCCGTACGGCGGATCCAAGGCCACGTCCCGGTACTTCATGGCTGTGCGCAAGGTCCACAACCAGGGTCGTGCGGTCAACGTGACCCTGTGGGAGGGCACGCAGGACCCCACGGACCAGAACCTTCCCAAGCTGGTCCGCGAGGGTGCTCACACCCGCGCATCGCTGGTCCTGGGCAGCGAGTCGCAGTCCCGGATGGCGCTGGGCGACAAGGCCGTCGAAGGTGGCGCGGCCCCGCATCTGCTGCGGCAGGGCCTGGACAAGGGAACTCTGGTCGTCGCGAGCGACGGCATCGCGATCCCTGCCGGCCAGGCATCCATCACCATCCGCACGCACTACGTCGACGACGAACGGGCCTACGAGATCGCCAACCGGGCTCGGGCTCTGCGTGACGGTGTCACGACCCTTCACGTCATCGAGCGGGACGAGGTGCGTGACCCTCTCGCGGATATCGCGACCGTCATCGGGGACACGAACCGGGTCCTCACGCAGGACGTGCTGCAGCGCCTCGCGGTGCTGTCCGAGGACAGCTACGGGAGCTGGACGCACGCCGACCTCAAGCGGGTCCTGGACGGTACGGCGGCCGAGCCCTACAAGTCCGACGGGCGGATGGTCGTTGGCCGTGAGCGCATCGCCCGCGCTCTCGCCAACCGGGACAGTGACGGTTCCGCTTCCGCGTCCTGATCGCAGGGAGCGCACCCCGGGTGGGTCAGGGAGGCAGGGAGAACTCCCTGAACGCCTCCCTGACCCGCCTCCCTGGATCTGACCTGCACAAATGATGTTCAGGGAGGCAGGGAGTCACCCCAGCTCAGCACCCCAGAACACCCCTCCACGCGCCTCCCGATGGGGGTGTGTCCGCCTCCCTGACCCAGCAGAGGAAGGGATTCCACATGTTCCCCGAGCACACCAGCCACCTGCCCGCCCAGCGGGCCGTGACCATCCACCAGCCCACCCCACTCGCCACCGTCCAAGCCGCGCCGCTCGTGCCGGTCCAGCCCGGAACCATCCCGGCGGTGACGTCGATCGTGCTGCCCGACGGGCGGGTCATCACCGGCTACGCCATCGCCCCCACCCACCCCGAACCGGTCACCACGAAGCCGGTGATCTCTCGGGCGGCGGTGAACATCGCGCTGGGCGGGATCGGGTTCGCCGCGGTCTGCGGCGGGCTCGTTCTGCTGACCACGTTCATCGCCGCACTCGCGGCCCTGGTCCAGCAACTCATCATCCTGGCCGCCGTCATCTTCGGCGGCTGGATCGCGGTGCAGGTCCTCACGGCCACCGGCCAGGAGAGGGGCGCCACGACGGTGAACATCCGCAAGGCCGTCATCAAGCGCAACCACTTCCACAACTGACCGAGGACGGCCCCCGTCTCGGCAAAGTCCGGGGCCGCCCTCGTCTGCCAGCACCCAAGAGAACTGGAGACACCCAGCATGACCCAACCCACCCGCATTCGGCGATCCCCCGCCTTACGGATCCTGGGCCGTCAGGCCGTCCCTTCATCTCTTCGTCCTGACCCGCGCACGGTCACTGTGACCGGCATCGTCCCCGGACTCCACATCCGCGGCCTCGACCGCAACGAGATCCCCGTCGCCGACTGGCTGTGCACCTGTGGCCACCACGAACGCGCCCGGGGCCGCAAGGCCGTCACCGAACTCAACTCCCGCGTCCGCGTCGGGCACTGCCCCCACACGGCCACCGAAACCCGGAGGACCGCCGCATGAGCACCCTCCAGACGGCTTTGGGCCTCGCGGCGGCGGGTGTTCCCGTGCTGCCGCTGCGAGCGGGCAAGCTCCCGTTCGGCAACTGCCCGACGTGCGCCGGCAACGCCTGCGGGGGACGTCCCACGATGAAGAGCGCCGGGGTGTGCTCCTGCCCCGGCATCTGTCACGGATGGGCGGCAGCCACGACCGACCCAGACACCCTTACCTCCCCTCTGTGGGCGGCGGCATGGCGGCAGGCGCAAGCAGTGGCCTACCACCCCGGCGGCGCCGGACTCACCGTCGTGGACCTGGACGACACCGCCGCCGTTTCCTGGGCCCGGCAGACCCTGCCGCCGACCAGGACCGTGCTCACCACACGGGGCGAGCACTGGATCTACCGGGGCGCGATGCGGTCCGTGAACGCGGTCCGGGACGGCGTCGACATCAAGTCCACGATGGCCTACGCCCGGTGGCTCGGCCCCGGCACCGGCACCATGACCGCTCTGCCCGACACCGCGCGCGCACTGGTCGTCAAGGAGCCCTCTGCCCTCACGCCCGCGCGGCCCGTCGCCAGCGCGCCCCCGTCGGGCGGGGGCGGGGAGTGCCGACATCGCACGCCCGCCTACCTGAACCGTGGCATCGCCATGGCCGAGCAGCAGATCACCCAGGCACCCAGCGCGGTACACGCCACCGTCTACCGGACCTTCCTCGCCGTGCTGTCCGCCCACGGTCGATGCGGCTGCCTCACCGACACCCACGTCGGACGGCTGTTCGCCGCTGCGCAGACCCGGGGCGAATCCGCCCGGCACTGCACCGACGCGTGGACCAACGCCCTGACCAAATTGGGGATGTGACCATGTCCGACGACGAGAAGAATCCGGCACGCGAGGTCATCACCGACTACGCGCAGCAGCACTTCCGGTACTTCCGCACCGCCGACGGAACCGTGTACGCGCAGAAGAACGGCCACCCCGTGGCCCGTCCGATCCGCTCACAGGGCACGACGGGCAGCCACCGGCAGGAACTCATGGTCGGCCTGTTCAAGGACGGCCGCGGCGTATTCAACGGGACCGCCCTCAAGGAAGCGCTGGACCTGATCGAAGCCCTGGCATTGACCGAGGACACCCAGCCCGTGCACATCCGCGTCGCTCCCGGATTCGACGGGGCGACCTGGCTGGACCTGGGCCGCAACGACGGGCAGTCCGTCCGCATCCACCCCACCGGCTGGGACATCACCGTCCCCAACCCTCGCGAGGTGTGCTGGCGGCGCACCCAGCTCACCGGGGAACTCCCGCTGCCGGCCAAGGACACCGACGGCAAGGGCATCGACCTTCTGTTCCGGCTGACGAACTTCGCGAATGCGGAAACCGAGTGCCTGGCCATCGCGTGGCTGATCGGCTGCCTGGGACCGTCTGTCCCCGTCCCCGCCCCGTTCCTCACCGGACCGCAAGGGGCGGGGAAGTCCACGGCCGGACGGATGCTCATCAGAATCGTCGAAGGCATGAGCGGCGACCTGCGCCGGGCACCGAAGGATGAGGAGAACCTGATCGCGGCCGTCGCGGCCGGGTGGGTCACCGCCCTGGACAACCTCTCCCACATGACCCCTGACTTGTCCGACGCCATGTGCTGCATCGTCACCGGGGCCGAGAGCGTCAAGCGCGCCCTGTTCACCGACGGGGACGTGCACCGGGCCCGCTACCGCCGTCCCCTCCTCCTCACCGGCATCGACGTTGGCGTCATCCGGCCCGACCTCGCCGAACGACTCCTGCCCCTGCGGCTGGAGCGCCCCAGCGTGAGGCGCACCGAGGCGGAACTGTGGGCGGAGTTCGAGGACGCGTTGCCCGTCATCCTCGGCTCGCTGCTGGACCTCACGGTCAAGGTTCGCGCCGCTGAGGCGGAGACGCCCACCGATCTGCGGATGGCCGACTTCGCCCATCTGTGCGCGCAGCTCGATGCGGCCACCAGCCTTGGCGCGCTCGCCGCCTACCGGGCCAGCCTGGACGACTTGAACGACGACGTCATCGAAGGCGACCTGCTCGCGCAGACCGTCCTCACGCACGCCGCTGGCCTGCCGCCGGGCGCCGAGCAGCAGATGACGTCCACCGAGTGGCTGCACTGCCTCAGCCGCCTCTACGGCGGCGACGACCTGCGGCCCCTGCCCAAGGGTTGGCCGACCACTGGGAAAGTCCTCTCCGACCGGCTCAAGCGCCTTCAACCGACCCTCGCGGCTCGGGGAGTCCTCATCGATAGCGGCCGTACCCGTGAGGGTCGCTACCTCGAAATGACCCGCCGAGCCACCCCGCCCCCACACGAGCAGACGGGAGCATTCTGACCCGCAGCCCGGTCGCCCAGGACAAGCAAGAAGAGCACCAGCCACGGGGGCGTGCTCCTCTTGCTGTTCGGCGGAACGCCGCCCGTTGCGCGCCGCGCAGCGGCCCCTCATTCACGCTCTGAGGGGCAACCGGACCACTACAGACACCCCTCCTTTTTTCCTAAGTAGGGAAGCTCTGCGTCACAGCGTCACGCTCACGGAAGAAACAGCCCCTGGCCTGCGGCTACAGGCGTGACGCAGACGGAAATCTCTGCGTCATCCTGCGTCACCTGCGTCACGCCGTGACGCAGCCCGTGACGCACCGATGACGCACCCCCACACCGCCGCGTCACGCGAAACCCCAGGTCAGAAGCCCGCGTGACGCTCGTGACGCTGTGACGCAGAAATCCGCACCTAGGACAGTCGCGCGCCCGGAACGCCAACCCAAAGCTTTCGTCATCGAAGCGATGGACGACACAAGGAGCGTCACATGGAGACCGCCCGAATCGCTCAGGGCGATGACAGCACCCTCGTTCTCCTCACCGTCGAAGAAGCCGCGCGCCGCCTCCAGATCGGCCGCACGACCTGCTTCACCCTCATTCGCTCTGGGGCCCTGGAGTCCTTGATGATCGGCCGACTCCGCCGGGTGCCTGCCGATGCGCCGGCCGCATACATCGCGCGCCGCCGTACTGAGGACTGCGGAGCCTGACCTGCTCGACAACGGAGCGCCGTCCCTGCCTGGGGCGGCGCTCCGGCCATTCCTCCCCACCGATTTGAAGGAGATCCCGCCCGTGGCGGAGAAAAAGCGCACTCGCCGGGCGAACGGCGAAACGGCCATCTACTTCGGCAAGGACGGCCGTTGGCACGCCCGGGTGCCGATGGGCTACAAGGACAACGGTGAGCCCTATCGCAGGCACATCACCCGCACCTCCGAAGACGCCCTGAACGAAGAGGTCAAGCGGCTGGAGAAGCAGCGCGACCAGGGAACTGCACAGCAGCCCGGCAAGCTGTGGACGGTCGAGAGGTGGCTGTGGCACTGGGTTGAGAACATTGCCAAGGACGTCGTCAGCGAGAACACCTACGACGGATACGAAGTCGCGGTTCGCGTGCACCTCGTTCCCGGCATCGGTAAGCACCGCATTGACCGCCTGGAGCCGGAGCACCTAGAGAGCCTGTACCGCCGGATGCAGAAGAGCGGCAGCAAGCCCGCCACGGCCCACCAGGCCCACCGCACGGCCCGTACCGCCTTCGGTGAGGCGGTGCGCCGTGGCCACGCCGCGAAGAACGCCGCAGCCCTGGCCAAGCCGCCACGGGTGGAGGAGCCGGAGAAGGAGATCGAGCCCTACTCGGTTGAGGAGGTGCAGAGCCTGCTGGTGGAGGTGAACAAGCGCCGCAACAGCGCCCGCTGGATGCTGGCGTTGGCGCTCGGTCTCCGGCAGGGGGAGACGCTGGGGCTGCGCTGGGTCGACGTGGACCTGGACCAGGAGTACCTGAAGCTCCGACGGAACCGGCTGCGGCCGAAGTACGAGCACGGGTGCAAGGAAGCGGAGCCGTGTGGGCGGAAGGCCGGGTACTGCCCGGACCGCAAGCAGGCGCGGCGCGAGACGAAGAACACCAAGTCGCGTGCCGGCCGTCGTGCGGTTCCCCTGCCGGGTCCTCTGGTCGTGATGCTGCGCACTCACAGGGAGGTCCAGGCTCGGGAGCGCAAGACCGCCGGGAATCTGTGGACCGAGTCGGACTACGTGTTCACGAAGCCGCTTGGGGGCCCGTTGAGCCCGAACACGGATTACCACGACTGGAAGAAACTGTTGGGTGACGCTGGGGTGCGTGACGGCCGTCTGCACGACGCCCGGCACACCGCGGCGACCGTCCTAATGCTGCTTGGTGTCCCGGACCGCGTGATCGACCAGATCATGGGCTGGGAGGCGGGCACGTCCGCGCGGATGCGCGCGCGGTACCTGCATGTGCCCGACGCCATGCTGAAGGACGTGGCGCGGAAGCTCGCGGAAGCCATCTGGGGGCCCTCGCTGAACGGCACTGTGGACAAAGACCAGAAGGGGTTGAGACAACGCAGAAGGGCCCCACCGCAAGCGGTGGGGCCCTTCGACGTATTGCCCGGTGAGAGCAATGGCGGAGGATACGAGATTCGAACTCGTGAGGGGTTGCCCCCAACACGCTTTCCAAGCGTGCGCCCTAGGCCACTAGGCGAATCCTCCGCGGCAAACAATACAAGACGTTGAGGAGTGCTCGCGAACCCGTTCCCCCCGAGACCGTCCGGAGGCCTCCCCGGGGTCGGATCGGGTGGACTTCGGGGGGTGGGGATCGGCTAAGGTGGGCGTCAGCCCCTCACGTGGCGCTATCTGACTGAACTCCCCCAGGGCCGGAAGGCAGCAAGGGTAGGTTGGCTCTGGCGGGTGCGTGGGGGGCCCTTGTGTTTCCGGGGCTTGTTGCGCCGGTGGTGTGCCCGGTGCGGGGCCGGTTGTCAGTCCGCCCCGATAACCTCGTATGTGTGTCGTCCCTTGCGCTGTACCGCCGCTATCGCCCCGAGTCGTTCGCCGAGGTCATCGGTCAGGAGCATGTCACTGACCCTCTCCAGCAGGCCCTGCGGAACAACCGGGTCAATCACGCGTACCTGTTCAGCGGGCCGCGCGGCTGTGGAAAGACGACCAGCGCGCGCATCCTCGCCCGCTGTCTGAACTGTGAGCAGGGGCCGACGCCGACGCCGTGCGGGGAGTGCCAGTCCTGCCAGGACCTCGCGCGCAACGGGCCGGGTTCCATTGATGTGATCGAGATCGACGCCGCTTCGCACGGAGGCGTGGACGACGCCCGTGACCTGCGGGAAAAGGCGTTCTTCGGGCCCGCGTCGAGTCGCTACAAGATCTACATCATCGATGAGGCGCACATGGTCACCCCGGCAGGGTTCAACGCCCTGCTGAAGGTGGTCGAGGAGCCGCCGGAGCATCTCAAGTTCATCTTCGCGACCACCGAGCCCGAGAAGGTCATCGGCACGATCCGGTCGCGTACACACCACTACCCGTTCCGCCTGGTCCCCCCGGGCACGCTGCGCGGGTATCTCGCCGAGGTGTGCGGCAAGGAGAACAGTTACGTCGAGGACGGCGTGCTGCCCCTGGTCGTGCGGGCCGGTGCGGGCTCCGTGCGTGACTCGATGTCGGTCATGGACCAGTTGCTGGCGGGAGCGGGCGACAACGGTGTGACATACGCCATGGCGACCTCGCTCCTCGGATACACGGACGGGTCCCTGCTGGACTCCGTCGTGGACGCTTTCGCGGCCGGGGACGGGGCTGCGGCCTTCGAGGTCGTGGACCGCGTGATCGAGGGAGGAAACGATCCGCGGCGCTTCGTCGCCGACCTCCTGGAGCGCCTGCGCGACCTGGTGATCCTGGCCGCCGTCCCGGACGCCGGGACCAAGGGCCTCATCGACGCACCCGCCGATGTGGTCGAGCGGATGCAGGCCCAGGCGGCGGTCTTCGGCGCCGCCGAGCTGAGCCGCGCCGCCGACCTGGTCAACGAGGGGCTCACCGAGATGCGCGGGGCGACGTCTCCCCGGCTCCAGGTCGAGCTGATCTGCGCCCGGGTGCTGCTGCCCGCCGCCTTCGACGACGAGCGTTCGCTCCAGGCCCGGCTGGACCGGCTGGAGCGCGGCGCCTCCTTCGCGACCGCCGCGGCAGGCCCCGCCATGGGGTACGTGCCGGGGCCGGAGGCCCACACCATGGCGCCGGTCGCGCCCCCCGCTGCCGTACAGCCCGCCGCCGTACAGCCCGCTGGTCAGCCCGAAGCCGGTCCTGCTGCCGCGCGTGCGGCGGTACGGGGCGAGGCGCCCGCAGCCGCGCCCGCAGCGCCCCCCGCGCCGCCGGTCGCGCCGCAGGCCCAGCCCGTGCCCGCGGCTCCGGTGGCTCCGGCCGCCCCCGCCCAGCAGCCGCCGGCGGAGCCGCCCGCCGGGCAGCGGCCCGGGGTATGGCCCGCCGCGGCCGGAGCCGATGCCGGTCGCCGTCCCGGCGGCTGGCCGACCGCATCCGTCCCCGGCCGGACACCGCCCGCGCAGACCGCACCTCCGGCTCCGGCTCCGGCCGCGCCCGTCGCCTCCGCGCCCCCGGCGCCCGAGCCGAGCCAGGCCGTGGCGCAGGGTGTAGGCGCCGCCCAGGTGCGGAACATGTGGCCGGACATCCTGGAGGCCGTCAAGAACCGCCGCCGGTTCACCTGGATCCTGCTCAGCCAGAACGCCCAGGTCACCGGCTTCGACGGGACCACCTTGCAGATCGGCTTCCTCAGCGCCGGAGCCCGCGACAACTTCGCGACCAGCGGCAGCGAGGAAGTGCTGAAGCAGGCACTCGCCGAGCGGTTCAACGCCCAGTGGAAGGTGGAGGCGGTCATCGACCCCTCGGGCGGCTCGGGCCAGCCGCCGCAGACCGGCGGCGGACGCCCGCCGGCTGCCCCCTACCAGCCACCCGCGCCCACTCCGCAGGCGTACGAGCCCCCGGCCCAGCAGCAGGGGTATGGACAGCAGGGGCAGCAGTCCCCGCAGTCGCAGTCGCAGGGCTCCGGCGGGCCCGGTGCCGAAGCCGTGCCGCAGACTCACTACGCTCCCGAGCCGCCGCGTTCCGTGGCGCCGGAGGACGACACTCCGGAGGCCGACGATCCGGATCTCGTCGACTCGGCGCTCTCGGGCCACGACCTGATCGTCCGCGAACTGGGCGCCACGGTCGTGGAGGAGTTCACGAACGAGCAGTGAGTACCAGCAGTGAGCACGAGCAGTGAGTGCGAGGGTGGCGTACGAGCCGGGAGCGCCTCCACGAAACGGCGGGCTCGAGTCCCGCCCCGTCCACGGGGCGGAGCCCGTCGAGCGCCCGGGCCCCCGGCGGCTAGGCTGCACCCCGTGAAGGTCCTCGTCATCGGCGGCGGCGCCCGCGAACACGCCCTGTGCCGCTCTCTCTCCCTCGACCCCGACGTCACCGCTCTGTACTGCGCCCCCGGCAACGCCGGCATCGCAGAGGTGGCCGAACTGCACCCGGTCGAAGCGCTCGACGGCGACGCCGTCGCGCGCCTCGCCACCGAACTGGGCGCCGAGTTGGTGGTCGTCGGCCCGGAGGCACCGCTTGTCGCCGGAGTCGCCGACTCCGTGCGCGCCGTCGGCATCCCCTGCTTCGGCCCCTCGCGCGAGGCGGCCGAGCTGGAGGGGTCCAAGGCATTCGCCAAGGACGTCATGGCCGGCGCCAACGTCCCGACCGCCCGCAGCTACGTCTGCACCACCCCCGCCGAGATCGACGAGGCCCTCGACGCCTTCGGCGCCCCTTACGTCGTCAAGGACGACGGTCTGGCGGCAGGCAAGGGCGTCGTCGTCACCGACGACGTCGACGAGGCCCGTGCCCACGCGCTGGCCTGCGACCGTGTGGTCATCGAGGAATTTCTCGACGGCCCCGAGGTCAGCCTCTTCGCGATCACCGACGGCACCACCGTGGTGCCGCTCCAGCCCGCCCAGGACTTCAAGCGCGCCCTCGACAACGACGAGGGCCCGAACACCGGCGGCATGGGTGCGTACTCGCCCCTTCCCTGGGCCGACCCGAAGCTGGTCGACGAGGTCATGGAGAGCGTCCTCCAGCCGACCGTGGACGAGCTCCGCCGCCGCGGCACCCCCTTCTCCGGGCTGCTGTACGCGGGTCTCGCGATCACCTCGCGCGGCGTCCGGGTCATCGAGTTCAACGCCCGCTTCGGCGACCCCGAGACCCAGGTGGTCCTGGCCCGTCTGAAGACCCCGCTGGCCGGTGTCCTCCTCGCGTCCGCCAACGGCACCCTGGACCTCGTACCGCCGCTGAAGTGGCGCGACGACGCCGCCGTCACCGTGGTCATCGCCTCGCACAACTACCCCGGTACGCCCCGCACGGGCGACCCGATCGACGGGCTGGCGGACGTCGCGGCGCAGGATGCCCCGCACGCGTTCGTGCTGCACGCCGGGACCCGGCAGGACGGCGACGCGGTCGTCAGCGCCGGGGGCCGCGTGCTCTCGGTGACCGCGACCGGCAAGGACCTCTCCCAGGCCAGGGAGCGGGCCTACACGGCGCTCGGCCGTATCCGGCTCGACGGCTCGCGGCACCGTACGGACATCGCCCTGAAGGCCGCCGGGGCCTGACATCCGCCCCGGCCGCCCCGCGGCGTCACGCGTGCCCGGCACCTCTACGGAGGCGCCGGGCACGTGCATATCCACCCCCGTCCGTACGCCTCTCGTGCGCCGGGGTGCACGGCCCCCGTGCGCCGTACGTCACGCAAAAAGCGAACCCATATGAACCGGCGCGTCAGCAGCTTTAGCCAAAGCCATTCCATCGGGTGACGACTCGGCCATCCGGATGACGCCCGCCGAGCTCCCAACTAGGGTGCGGCGCAAGCGTTCCGGCACTTGGCCCACCGGCATTGCGATGTCAGTGACGGGTGCCACAGTGGGGGAGTGAGCAACACCGTCGCGGGGACAGAGGGGGTGACATCCGGCCGTGTCCGGTACCGGGTTGGGTGAGGAGCTGGGCGCGCTGGCTGCGCGTGCCCGAGCTCTCGCTCTGCTGCGCATCCGCAGCAGAGCAGTGGCCGTGGCGATCCTGCCCGTGGCCGTGGCCGTCGTGCTGCTGACCGCGGCGATACAGGGCCGTATCAACGGCAGCGTCTGGGACACCGTGCGCTGGACGGTGACCGCCGTCGCGCTCGTCGTGCTGCTGGTCGCCGCCGCGGTCGCTTTCGCGGTCGCCAGGGCGAGACCGGCGGTCAGCCCGACCATCGCCGTCACGGAGGAGTCCGCGCCCGACCTCTATCGACTGGTCCGGGATCTGGCCGACCGGCTCGACGTTCCGGCCCCGTCCGCCATAGCGCTGACCCCGGACTGCGACAGCTGGCTGGAGGACCGTACGCATCCCTCCGCCCAGCCACGCGCATCGGCCGTGGCCAAGGGCCTCGTGGCCGGGCGGCCACGCCGAAGGGTGCAGGCTGCCCCCATCCTGGTCATCGGCTCTCCCTTCCTCTGGTGGATGCGGGTCGCCGAGCTGCGGGCGGTCCTCGCCCCGGTCGTCGCCGGCACGGGCTCGTCCGCGCACCCGGACATAGCCGCGGCCCGCCGTTTCGTCCGTGGGCTCGACGCCGCGGTCGCCGACGCCGCCGCGCCCGGCCAGGGCGGGATACGCGGACTGCCGCTCGCCTTCGTCGGCTGGGTCGCCCGGATCCTGCTGCGCAGCAGCCGCGACCACGCGGCCGAGATGGAGCGGTGCGTCGCCGCCGCCGCGTCGATGCGCGCCCAGAGCGTGGACTACGGGCTGCGGATCGTCGCCCAGGAGCAGGTCGGCCTCGCCTACGCGGGCTGGGACCGGCTGCTGACCCGGGTCGCGCTGCCCGCCTGGCGGATGGGCCGCTGGCCGTCGCGGCTCGACGCGGGCGTCGTCTCCGCCCTGACCGAGCTGTCCCGCCGGGACCGGCTGGCGGAGGGCTTCGCCTCCCGTCTCGGCGAGCGCCCCGCCTGCGACCTCCTGGAAGAACCGGGCACGGCCGATGAAGCGGCCTCGCTGCTCGCCGCCAGGCTCTTCCACGGCGGGCCCGCGGAGAGCGGCCCCGACTGGTCCCCCGTCGACTGGCAGCAGTATCCGGAGGAGGTCGTCGACCGGAAGTGGCGCGCCGAGGCCGCCCGTCTCCACCGGGTCCTCGACGCCATGGGCGTGCCGCCCACGACCACGATCGACGCGGCCGACCCGGCGGTCCCCACGCTGGCCCGCGTCATCGGCCATCTCGCCGGCCCCTCGGCGGGCGGCGAGGAGCTCGCCGCCGGAATCGGTGCCGCGGTGGCCCGCGAGGAGGCGGCCCAGGCCCCCCGGCCGACGGCCGGCGGCGCAGACTCCGCGAAGAGCGGCACGGGCGCCGACCCCCTCGACTTCTGGGGCTCCGACCCGCTCCCGCTCTTCCCGCTCCAGCCGCCTCGTACGGGCACGGAGCTGCTCGCCGACCACGTGGTGGCGATGGTCTGCTGCGCCGCCGTCGACACGGCGGGCGCGGCCCCCGGGCTCGACTGGCTCGACGGCCCTGCACTCCTCGTCGACGGGCAACGCCCGGCCGACCTGGGCGGCCCGGTCCTCAGCCTGGTCGAGGACGGCGACGCGGAACCGCTGCGTACGTGGCTCTCCGAGGTCGGAGTTCGCACGGACAAGCCCGTCCGCCTCGTGTGACCGGCGGGCAGGGGCGGCCCTGCCCCACCGGCCGGGGCGGGGCCGCCCCTGCCCAGCCGTCCCCGCCCACGGAGGTGAGAATCCGCCGTATACGACGAGCCTGTCTTCCCGCCCCGGCATCCCCAACACCCGGAAGCCCAGGTCCGTTCACGTCAATTCGCGACGAACGGTGACGGAGTGCATGCGTTATGTGATGTGCTGGGGATCGGCGCTGACATCCGGCGCACCAGAGTTGTCCGGGGGACTCGAGGGAGGGGAGCGGTATGGGAGAGCAGATTCGGCGATGGGAGTCGGGTGCCCTCGCGCATGCCGTGAGCGATCCCTTCGGGCAGGGCCCCCTGCCCTGGCTGCGCGGCAGCGAGAACTACTTCGACGACACCGGCCAGGTCGTCCCCTGGTACGCGGACCCCGAACTCGGCCGGGGCGGCGCCGGCGGCGGTACGCGTACCGCCGACGACGTCCACCGCCAGATCAAGGGCTTCGTCTCGCCCGGCGCCGCGGCCCCCGGTGAGGCGATCGACTTCCACATCACGGTGGACCCGCCCCAGCAGTTCTCCGTCGACGTCTACCGGATCGGTCATTACGGCGGCGACGGCGCCGCCAAGATCACCACCAGCCCCCGGCTCTCCGGCATCGTCCAGCCGGCCCCGCTGGCCGCGGACCGTACGGTCTCCTGCCACCACTGGTGGCTCTCCTGGCGGCTCCAGATTCCCAGCTACTGGTCCGTCGGCGCGTACGTGGCCGTCCTCACCACCGCCGACGGCTACCGCTCCCACATCCCGTTCACGGTCCGCGACGACCACCCCGCCGACCTGCTGCTCCTGCTCCCGGACGTCACATGGCAGGCGTACAACCTCTACCCGGAGGACGGCCGTACGGGCGCCAGCCTCTACCACGCCTGGGACGAACAGGGACGGCTGCTCGGCGAGGAGGACGCCGCCGCCACCATCTCCTTCGACCGGCCGTACGCGGGCGCGGGGCTGCCCCTCCACGTCGGGCACGCCTACGACTTCATCCGCTGGGCCGAGCGGTACGGATACGACCTGGCGTACGCCGACGCCCGCGATCTCCACGCGGGCCGCGTCGACCCCAGCCGCTACCGGGGCCTGGTCTTCCCCGGCCACGACGAGTACTGGTCCGTGCCGATGCGCCGTACCACCGAGCTCGCGCGCGACACCGGCACCTCGCTCGTCTTCCTCTCCGCCAACACCATGTACTGGCAGGTCGGCCTCTCCCCGTCCGCCTCCGGTGTCCCCGACCGCCTGCTCACCTGCCGCAAGCGTCGCGGCCCGGGCAAGCCCGCCCTGTGGCGCGAGGTCGACCGCGCCGAGCAGCAGCTCCTCGGCATCCAGTACGCGGGCCGGGTCCCCGAACCCCACCCCCTGGTCGTGCGGAACGCGGAGCACTGGCTCTGGGACTCGACCGGCGCCACCGAGGGCGACGAGATCGACGGGCTGGTGGCGGGCGAGGCCGACCGCTACTTCCCGCGCACCACGCTCCCCGAACACGAGAACCGCATCCTGCTCGCCCACTCGCCGTACCGGGACGGCGACGGAGTCACCCGCCACCAGGAGACCTCCCTGTACCGGGCACCGTCCGGCGCCCTCGTCTTCGCCTCCGGCACCTTCGCCTGGTCCCCGGCCCTGGACCGCCCCGGTCATGTGGACCCCCGTATCCAGCGCGCCACGGCCAACCTCCTCGACCGCATCTGCAAGCGCGACTGACCCTCCCGGGCGCTTCAGCACCCATCTGGAGGCCCCGCCCCTCGTGGCTCCACCCTGATACGGGACAATCGGAACGACTCCTGGATCAACCTACGCGGAGGCAGCGTGTCCGGTTTCGTAGAAAAGCCCGAGCCCGTGCAGGTCCCGGGTCTCACCCACCTGCACACCGGCAAGGTGCGCGACCTGTACCGGAACGAGGCGGGCGACCTCGTCATGGTCGCCAGCGACCGTATGTCCGCGTACGACTGGGTCCTGCCCACCGAGATCCCGGACAAGGGCCGTGTCCTCACCCAGCTGTCGCTGTGGTGGTTCGACCAGCTCACCGATCTCGTACCGAACCACGTCCTGTCCGCGGAGCTCCCCGCCGGAGCCCCCGCCGACTGGGCCGGCCGGACGCTCGTCTGCAAGTCGCTGCGCATGGTGCCCGTCGAGTGCGTCGCGCGCGGCTATCTGACCGGTTCCGGACTCGTCGAGTACGAGGCGTCCCGCACCGTCTGCGGCCTCGGTCTCCCCGAGGGCCTCGTCGACGGCTCCGAGCTCCCGGGCCCGATCTTCACGCCCGCCACGAAGGCGGCCGTCGGGGACCACGACGAGAACGTGAGTTACGAGGAAGTGGCCCGGGAGGTCGGTGCGGAGACGGCCGCCCTGTTGCGCCGCACGACCCTCGACGTATACGGCCGGGCCCGCGACATCGCGCGTGAGCGCGGGATCATCCTCGCCGACACGAAGTTCGAGTTCGGTTTCGCCACCAACAGCGAGGGCGAGGACGAGCTGATCATCGGGGACGAGGTACTGACCCCCGACTCCTCGCGCTTCTGGCCCGCCGAGACCTGGCAGCCGGGCAGGGCCCAGCCCTCGTACGACAAGCAGTTCGTGCGTGACTGGCTGACCTCGCCGGCCTCCGGCTGGGACCGCAAGAGCGAGCAGCCGCCCCCGGCGCTGCCGCAGCAGATCGTGGACGCGACCCGCGCCAAGTACATCGACGCCTACGAGCTGCTGACCGGTACCACCTGGTCGTAGCGCCCCCCTGCGGACACGAAGAAGGCCCCGGTCACGAGGACCGGGGCCTTCTTACGTGGAGCGAACGACGAGGTTCGAACTCGCGACCTCAACCTTGGCAAGGTTGCGCTCTACCAGCTGAGCTACGTTCGCAGTGCGCCGAAGCGCGGTGCCTACTATACCCATCCTCGCTGCCGTGCGAGACGCACTGCCGCATGACGGTTCTCCGCACCGAGTTCGGAGACGGCTGGCGACAGGTAGTTGCGCACAGTTCCCTGCGACAGCGACGCCCGCTCCGCGATGTCCGCGACGGGTGCTCCGTCCGCCGCCAGCTCCAGCACCTCCGCCTCCCGGGCGGTCAGCGGCGGGTCCCCGGCGGAGATCGCATCGGCAGCCAACTCCGGGTCCACATAACGGTTTCCGGCGTGCACCGTACGAATGATCTCAGCCAGCCGCCGGGCGCTGACCGTCTTCGGTACGAGCGCCCGGACGCCCGCCGCGAGCGCGCGTTTCAGGTGCCTGGGCCTGCCATGACTCGTCACGATCACCGTCCGGCAGCCGGGCAGTTCCGCCCGCAGCGATGTGGCGACCTTCACACCGTCGGCGCCCGGCATCTCCAGATCCAGGACCGCGACATCGGGCCGGTGGGCCAGCGCCGTCGCGAGCGCTTCCCCGGCGTACTGCGTGGTCAGCAGGACGGTCGTACCGCCCTCCCGCAGCTCCTGGACCAGCCGCCAGGTGTCGCGCCGCCCCTCGGCGTCGAGCCCCGTCGTCGGCTCGTCCAGGAAGAGGACCTCCGGCCGCCCGAGCAGGGCGAAGAGCTCGCCGCGTGCCACCGAGAGGGAGATACCGCTCACTGCTTCGAAGCCGCCCGCATACCGCCGCCGGACCGCGTTCGCCTCGATTGCGGTGTCGGCGGGGAGAAAGTCGTCGCTGGTCATGACTCAAGACTTGCGCCGGATCACGCCCGCGAGCAGTGCGTGCTGTCACCACTGCGCATGACAAACGTCATGCGTCGATTACGGATACGACAAAGGCCCCGGTCGATTATCGACCGGGGCCTTTGATCACGAGCGGACGACCAGGTTCGAACTGGCGACCTCAACCTTGGCAAGGTTGCGCTCTACCAACTGAGCTACGTCCGCATTGCTGCCACTCGGCTTTCACCGGTGGAGCGCTCACCACTCTACCTGATCCACTAAGTGGTCAGACAGTGCGATGCAGAGCGGGTGACAGGAATTGCACACTGCGCCTTCCCCCTGGAAGGGGGATGTTCTACTACTGAACTACACCCGCACGCGGCTCGGGACCCGGCCTTTCGGCCTCGCCCCTCGGCGTGCTCCAGACTCTAGCCGACCTGCAGGGGTGTCGCGCAAGTCGGCTCCCCGCGGGTGTCGCGAGGAGAGTCCGGAGCGGGCGCCGCGGAGCGCTTCGGCGTCGGCCGCTCTCAACTGGCGGCGTGGAACGCCTCGTAGACCTTCTTGGGAATCCGGCCCCGGGCAGGCACCTCCATCCGGTGCGACCGGGCCCAGGCGCGGACCGCCGCAGGGTCAGGGGCGAGCGACGTGTGGTGGTACGACACGGGAGTCTTGCCGTGCTTGCCGGCATTTGTCTGCTTCCGGCCGGCCGCCACGTACGGCGCCAGCGTCTTGCGCAGTTTCTTTGCATTGGCGGGATTGAGGTCGATCTCGTACGACTTCCCGTCCAGGGCGAAGGTGACCGTTTCCGCCGCTGTTCCCCCGTCGATGTCGTCGGAGAGCGTAACCACTACGCGCTGAGCCACGGATATCGGTCCTTTCCTACGGCACCCCCGCGTCTGACATGCGGTGATGCCGGCCTTCCGGCTGTTAGGCGGATGCGGATCGACTGGCGTCGACTGTTCCGGGGGTGATGTCACTTTCCCCAGGTAATCATTTGTACAGCGACGGGTGCCGCATTGTGAAGCCCAGTCAATTGCTTCAGCGTGTCCATGTGTAATCCGGTGAGGATTTTTTTTCCAGGACTTTCCCCGCATGTTGTCGCGGCCGATATCTCGGCGTGATCTGCCCCGCCCGATATCTACCCGCGTAGAATTTCTGGGCAGGTACGCTGAGTGGACCCGCGGGGGTCTGGGGAACCCCCCGGAGACACAGCCGCACCACACCACCGGGAGTGCCAGTGGCACGCGTCGTAGTCGACGTCATGCTCAAGCCGGAGATCCTCGACCCGCAGGGACAGGCTGTGCAGCGCGCACTGCCCCGTCTCGGCTTCGAAGGAATCGCGGACGTACGTCAGGGAAAGCGTTTCGAGCTCGAGGTCGAGGGGCCGGTCGACGCCGCAGCCCTCGCCCGCATTAACGAGCTGGCGGAGACCTTCCTCGCCAACACCGTCATCGAGGACTTCATCGTGAAGGTGGAGGAGGAGAAGTGACCGCTCGTATCGGCGTCGTCACTTTTCCCGGCACGCTCGACGACCAGGACAGCCTGCGGGCCGTCCGGATCGCGGGCGCCGAACCCGTATCGCTCTGGCACCGCGACAAGGACCTGCACCAGGTCGACGCCGTGGTCCTGGCCGGGGGCTTCTCCTACGGCGACTATCTGCGGGCCGGAGCCATCTCCCGTTTCTCGCCGGTGATGGAGACCATCATCGAGCAGGCGAAGGCGGGGATGCCGGTCCTCGGCATCTGCAACGGCTTCCAGATCCTCACCGAGGCACACCTGCTGCCCGGTGCGATGCTGCGCAACAACCACCTCCACTTCATCTGTCGTGACCAGAAGCTGAAGGTGGAGAACGCGGAGACCGCGTGGACCTCGGACTACACCGAGGGCCAGGAGATCTCCGTACCTCTGAAGAACGTGGACGGCCGGTACACCGCCGACGAGCGCACGCTCGACGAGCTGGAGGCCGAGGGCCGTGTCGCGTTCCGCTACCTCGACGTGAACCCCAACGGCTCGCTGCGCGACATCGCCGGCATCACGAACGCCGCGGGCAACGTCGTCGGTCTGATGCCGCACCCGGAGCACGCCGTCGAGCCGCTGATCGGAACCGGTCGCACCGACGGTCTCGGATTCTTCACCTCGATCATCAAGAAGCTGGTCAACGCATGAGCCTGGATACGGTCAAGCACGCGGCCGAGACCCCGGACACCGAGCAGCCCTGGAAGGAGCTCGGCCTCAAGGAGGACGAGTACGCGCGGATCCGCGAGATCCTGGGCCGCCGTCCCACCGGTGCCGAGCTCGCCATGTACTCCGTGATGTGGTCCGAGCACTGCTCGTACAAGAGCAGCAAGGTTCACCTCAAGCAGTTCGGCGAGAAGGTCCCCGACAACGACGCGATGCTCGTCGGCATCGGCGAGAACGCCGGTGTGGTCGACGTCGGCCAGGGGTACGCGGTCACCTTCAAGGTCGAGTCGCACAACCACCCCTCGTACATCGAGCCCTACCAGGGCGCGGCCACCGGCGTCGGCGGCATCGTCCGCGACATCCTCGCCATGGGTGCCCGCCCGGTCGCGGTCGTCGACCCGCTGCGCTTCGGTGCGGCCGACCACCCCGACACCAAGCGGGTCCTGCCCGGAGTCGTCGCGGGCATCGGCGGCTACGGCAACTGCCTCGGCCTGCCGAACATCGGCGGCGAGGTCGTCTTCGACGCCTGCTACCAGGGCAACCCGCTCGTCAACGCCGGCTGCATCGGCGTGATGAAGCACGAGGACATCCACCTGGCCCAGGCGTCCGGCCCCGGCAACAAGGTGATCCTGTACGGCGCCCGCACGGGCGGCGACGGCATCGGCGGCGTCTCCGTGCTGGCCTCGGAGACCTTCGAGTCGACCGGTCCGGCCAAGCGGCCCGCGGTCCAGGTCGGTGACCCGTTCCAGGAGAAGCTCCTCATCGAGTGCACCCTGGAGATCTTCAAGGAGAAGCTCGTCGCGGGCATCCAGGACCTCGGCGGCGCCGGGCTCTCCTGCGCCACGAGCGAGCTGGCCTCCGCGGGCTCCGGCGGCATGCGCGTCGAACTGGACACCGTGCCGCTGCGCGACTCCTCCCTCTCGCCCGAGGAAATCCTCATGAGCGAGTCGCAGGAGCGCATGTGCGCGATCGTCGAGCCGCAGCACGTCGACCGCTTCATGGAGATCTGCGAGAAGTGGGACGTCATCGCCACCGTCATCGGTGAGGTGACCGAGGGTTCGCAGCTGGAGATCTTCTGGCACGGCGAGCAGATCGTGGACGTACCGCCGCGGTCCGTCGCACACGAGGGCCCGACGTACCACCGCCCGTTCGCGCGCCCCTCCTGGCAGGACGCACTCCAGGCCGACGACGCCGGCCTGCTGGCCCGCCCGGCCGACGGCGCCGAGCTGCGCGAGCAGGTCCTCAAGCTGGTCGCTTCCCCGAACCAGGCCTCCAAGTCCTGGATCACCGACCAGTACGACCGCTTCGTGCAGGGCAACACCGTGCTGGCGATGCCCGAGGACGCGGGCATGGTCCGGATCGACGAGAAGTCGAACCTGGGCGTGGCCATGGCGACCGACGGCAACGGCCGGTACGCGAAGCTCGACCCGTACACGGGCGCGCAGCTCGCGCTGGCGGAGTCGTACCGCAATGTCGCCGCCTCCGGCGCCAAGCCGCTCGCGATCTCGGACTGCCTGAACTTCGGTTCGCCCGAGGACCCGGACGTCATGTGGCAGTTCGCCGAGGCCACCCGTGGTCTCGCGGACGGCTGCCTGGAGCTCGGCACCCCGGTCACCGGCGGCAATGTGTCGCTGTACAACCAGACCGGTGACACGGCGATCCACCCGACGCCGGTCGTGGCCGTGCTCGGTGTGATCGACGACGTCACGCGGCGCACGCCGGTCGCCTTCGCGGAAGAGGGCCAGCTCCTCTACCTGCTCGGTGACACGCACGAGGAGTTCGGTGGCTCGGCCTGGTCCGAGGTCATCCACCAGCACCTCGGCGGCATGCCGCCGAAGGTCGACCTGGGCCGCGAGAAGCTGCTCGGCGAGATCCTCATCTCGGCCTCACGCGACGGCATGATCGACGCGGCGCACGACCTCTCGGACGGCGGCCTGATCCAGGCGGTCACCGAGTCCTGCCTGCGCGGCGGGAAGGGTGCACGGCTCGTCGTGCCGGACGGTCTCGACGCGTTCACCTTCCTCTTCTCCGAGTCGGCCGGGCGCGCGATCGTCTCGATCCCGCGCAGCGAGGAGCTCCGCTTCAACGACATGTGCGGTGCGCGGGGTCTGCCCGTGACGCGGATCGGTGTCGTGGACGGCGAGGAGATCGAGGTCCAGGGCGAGTTCAGCGTTTCGCTGAGCGAGCTGCGCACGGCCCACGAGGCCGTCATCCCGGCTCTGTTCGGCTGAGCAGGACCGCTCACGTTTCGCTGAGGCCCCCGCCCGGTCATCCGGGCGGGGGCTTCGTCGTTGCACCCTTGCGCGGCATTACGTAATTACGTAAGATGCTGTCATGGCACTTGAGGAGCGGGTCACCGAGCTGGAACGGCGGCTTGCCGCGCTGGAGCGGCCGGCGCGTCCGGAGCCTGCCGCCCACGGGGAAGAGCACCGGATCGAGACCGATTTCTGGGCGCTGGAAGGACTGAAACAGCAGCTCAGCGGCGACGACGACGCCACGGCCGACGGCGGAGTGCTCTACACCGGTGCGGTGCGCCTGCCGACCGGCGAGGAGTACGAGTGGCAGTACGGCGCGCTCACCACGCAGTTGCTGGGCACGGACGAGGATCCGTCCGGCTGGTCGGACGTCGCGGAGTCCCTCGCCGCTCTCGGCCATCCGGTACGGCTGCGGCTGCTGCGCGAGATCCTCGCCGGCCGCCGCACGGCCGCCGAGCTGACCGCACTCGACGGGGTCGGCACGACCGGCCAGATCTACCACCATCTGCGCCAACTGGCCGGTGCCGGCTGGCTGCACACGACGGGACGCGGACGGTACGAGGTGCCGGGTGTCCGGGTCGTGCCGCTCCTGGTGGCGCTGACGGCGGGGAGACGCTGAGCGGTCCCGCACACACGCCGAGCCGACAGAACGAGGGGGACGCCATGTCCGTACGCAAAGCCGCCATGACCCTGTACCGCTGCTGCTGGATCGCCTTCGTCGCGCTGGTGCTCGTGAGCTTCCTGGCCGATCCGCTGATCCCCTACGGTCTGACGTTCGTGCCGGCGGCCGTCGCGATCGTCATCGGTCTCGCGATGGGCCGCCGCAGCCGTACGGAACAGGCGAAGGCGGTTCCCCCGGTGGAGGTCGAGCCGCCGGTGACCGGTCGTTGGACCGCGTTGAACAGCCCGGCGGACAAGGTGCCCAGTCACGGTACGCACGGCTACGGGCAGACGTACGCGATCGACATCGTGGCCGAACCGGAGGGCGAAGGGGCCGCGGTCCGCCCGTCGTTCCGATGGCTGTGGCCGGTCGTCCGCCGCAACCGGGACTTCCCGGCCTTCGGGGCCCCGCTTCTCGCGGTCGCGGACGGCACCGTGGTGCACGCGAGCCACGGCCAGCGTGACCACCTCAGCCGGGACTCGGGTCCCGCTCTCGCCTACCTGATGCTGATCGAGGCTTCGGTCCGCGACATGACGAGCGCACGCAGGGTCGTCGGGAACCACCTCGTCCTCGACATCGGCGACGGTACGTACGCGATGTACGCCCATCTCCGGCGCGGCTCGCTCCGGGTGAAGGCGGGGGACACGGTCCGGGCCGGACAGGAGCTCGCCGCATGCGGAAATTCCGGCAACTCCACCGAGCCGCACGTCCACTTCCAGCTGATGGACGACCCGGACCTGGACGTGGCCCGCGGAATCCCGTTCAGGTGGCGGGGCATCGGCATACCGGCCAACGGCGAGCAGTTCACGGCAGGGGACGCCACGGGCGGTTCTGTCGACGCCGCCACCACCGGCTCTCCCGACCTCGCCACCGGTTCTCCCGACCTCGCCCGGGACCTCCGGGGATTGTCATAGCCGCCGGTTAGTCTCGCCCGTATGCCTCCGGCCAAGAAGCGCTTGCGCACGTACGACGCCACGAAAACCCGGGCCGCGGTCCTGGCCCAGTTCGCCCATGTCCGGGAAGCCGTCCGCGCCTTGACACCCGAGCAGCTGGCGCTGCCGACCCGGCTGGGGGACTGGACCGTACGGGAGCTCGCCGCACACCTCACGATGGCGCTCTCCCGCGTCACCACCAGCCTGGAGCTGCCGGAACCGGCCGGTCCGAAGCCCGGTCTCGCCCTGCTGGAGTGGCCGTTCTCCACGGCGGGACGGGCGGAGCGCATCGCCGACGACACCAGGGCGCTGGCCGCCGCCCACCCGGACCTCGACGCGCTGTACGGGGAGGTCGCCGACCGCTTCGACGAGCGGGTGCCCGCCGTCCCCGGGGACCGGCTGGTCCCGACAAGGGCCGGGACGATGCGGCTCGGCGACTTCCTGGTCACCCGCACCGTCGAACTGGTCGCGCACACCGACGACCTGAACGCGGCGACCGGCCTGGACATCCCGTACGACCGGCAGGCGCTCGCCGCCTGTACCCGGCTGCTGGCCGACGCCCTCGCGGACAAGGCCCCGGGCGGTTCGGTCGAGGTGCGTATCCCGCCGTTCGTCGTCGTCCAGTGCATCGGCGGCCCAAAGCACACCCGCGGCACCCCGCCCAATGTCGTCGAGACCGGTCCACTCGTCTGGACCAGGCTCGCCACCGGCCGCACCCACTGGGCCCAGGCGCTGGAAGCGGCGGAGGTCAGCGCGAGTGGTGAGCGGGCCGATCTCGCCCACCTGCTGCCGCTGATGAGCTGAGGGGAACCGGATCGCCACCCCGATCCGTCCCAGGGCCATGCGCACACAACGTATGGCTGTCAGCGTCCTGGCCCTCCTCGCCCTCGCCGCCTGCGGCACGGAGCCGGGTTCCGGAGCCGACTCCGGCGCGGGAACCGGCGACGGCAGCGGCACGGTGCGTACCGACCAGCCCGTCACCGACGTCCGCTGGGGCGTCGAGTCCCTGACCGTCGACGGGAAGAAGAGCACCGCACCGGCCGAGGCCCACGTGAGGATCGACTCCAAGGGCAAAGCCACCGGGAACCTCGGCTGCAACCACTACACCGCCGACGTCCGCGTCGAGGGCGACACCGTGACCCTCGGACCGGGCACCACCACCGAGATGGCCTGCGAGAAGGACGTTCAGGACTTCGAGAACGCCCTGTCCCGTGCGTTCAGCGGCACCCTCAAGGCCGCCGTGGTGAACAAGACCCTCACCCTGACGACAAGCAAGGGGGACACCATCACCCTCACGTCCGAGCCCCCGGCCCCGCTCACCGGCACCACCTGGACCGTCACCACCCTGATCGACGGCGAGATCGCAACGTCGCTGCCCGCCGATACCCGGGACAAGGCACCGCGCCTCACCTTCGGCAAGGACGGCACCGTGGAGGGCAACCTCGGCTGCAACAACTTCCACGGCAAGGCGACGGTCGCCGGCTCGTCGATCACCTTCGGACCGCTCGCCTCCACCCGCAAGATGTGCGGGGACGCCGAGATGGACGTCGAACGGTCCATGCTCGCCGTCCTCCGGGGGAAGACGGCGTACACGATCGATCACCACGCCCTGTCCCTCACCGCGGAGAACGGCAAGGGACTCGGCGCCTCCGCCCCCGAGGGTGGGACGGGCAAGAAGTAGCGGTCACGCACCGCCCGTCGGATACGGCAGCAGTTGCGCGTTCGTCCGCTCCCAGGACGCCCGCAGACCGGCCAGCAGCTCCGGTTCGGCTGCGGCCCGGTCAGCCTGTTCCCGCTGGTCGTGGGAGAGCCGGAACAGCTGATCGGCGCCGCCCTTGCCCCGGTAGTACTTCCACTCGCCGCGCCTCAGCGCCCGTTCCCCGCGCACCCGCCAGAACAGGTCCCGCTCCCCGGGCTCCTCGTCGCGCAGCAGATACCCGGCGAGGCTGGTGCCGTCGAGCGGGTAGGCCGGGTCGGGCCGCGCCCCGCCGAGCTCCAGCAGCGTGGCCGTCCAGTCGGGGGAGAACACCGGCAGGCCGCTGACCTGGCCCGCGTCGATCCGGGCGGGCCAGCGCAGTACGGCGGGGACCCGGATGCCGCCCTCCTGGAGCGAGCCCTTGTTGCCGGCCAGGGGCCAGTTGTACGAGAACCGCTCACCGCCGTTGTCGCTGGCGAAGAAGACCAGGGTGTCCTCCGCCCGGCCGGACCGGTCGAGCGCCTTCAGTACCTCGCCGACCGAGCGGTCCAGATCCTCGACCATCTCCTTGTACTTCTGGAGCGAGCCGCCGTCGCCGTGCTGGAGCGCACGCCTGTCACCGGCCTTGATCCGCCGCACGATCTCGGCACTCTCCTCGGTGTCCCCGTCCGCGATCCACGGCCAGTGCGGGGTGGTGAAGTTGAGGTTGAGCAGCCACGGCTGGTCGTGGTCGCGCTGGACGTAGTCGCTCGCACGCTCGGTCAGGATGCGGGTGTAGTACCGCAGGTCCTTGTACGTGGCGTCGCCTTCGTACAGGTCGTACTCGCCGCCGAGACCGAGCTTGGAGTAGTACTCCAGTGCCCCGCCGAAGTTCCCGAAGAACTCGTCCCACCCGGACTTCGTGGGGCTGTAGTCGGGCAGATAGCCGCAGTGCCACTTGCCGATGAGCGCGGTGGAGTAGCCCGCGCCGCGCAGGAGCGAGGCGAGTGTCGGATGGGTGGGGTCCAGTCCCACGGACCTGTCCGCGATGGGCTCGGCGAGCCCGCCCTTCGTACGTCCCGGATAGCGCCCGGTGTAGAGGCTGAACCGGGTGGGGGAGCAGGTCGCCGAGCCGGAGTACGCGTCCGTGAACCGCACCCCCTGCCGTCCGAGCCGGTCCAGGTGGGGTGTGCGGATGTCGGGGGCACCGTACGAGGAGAGGTCGGCCCAGCCCAGGTCGTCGCCGAGGATGAAGAGGATGTTGGGCCGCCGGGAGTGCTTGCCGCGAGCCGCCCGGAAGGGCCGCTCACGCGGTGCGGTCACCGGGGCGGCGGGTCCGGCGGCGACGGCGGGTCCTGCGGCCGAGAGGCCGATGGCGGCGGTGGCCGCGGTCGCGCCGACGGCCGTACCGAAGGCGCGACGGGTCAGGGAGGAGGACGAATCCTCAAGGGAACTGGTGTTCGACTGATCTGCGGACATGAGGACTCCTGTCAGGGCCGCGCACGCGGCGGATGACGGCAGGGGCAGGTGGAGGAGCCCGTCAGGCACCAGCTGCGCACAGCAGTGCGCCCGGACCGGGGGCGGGCGAGGAGAGGGAAAGGAAGAAGGAAGAACTCAGCGCACGCTCAACGGGGTCTCTGAAGACCCGGCGGTGGTGCGGAGTGAGTCAGGCGCAGCGACAGATGGCGCTCGCCACACGTCCCAGATCGACGTGGCGGCGCTCCACGAGCGTGACCGAATGATCACCGAGGGGCTGCATGGCCCAGGAGCCTGCCAAGCGGCCGTGCGCCTGTCAATGCCGGTCTCGAACCCCGGACGCTCACGCGCCGGAAGGCCGCTCGTACCGTCCGCTCCCGTGGAATCCGGCCCTGCCGAGAGGTCCCGAGCGCCTTCATGGGCGGCCCGCAGTGTGAGGCTCACCACGAAACGAGCGTTCGGCCAGCGGCTCTTCCTGTCATGCCCCGGATCACCGAGTGCCACGACGCGGGCTCGCAGCCCCGTATCGCCGACGGCTTGAACCGATCGGTAACCCGCCGCTAATCCGGGCGCCTGCCGCCCACAGCGCGCAGACGGCCTGTCCGGCCACCTCCCCCCGGTCACCCGGAGTGATCGGTCGGGGGCGCATGGAGGGCTCGTCCGCGGGCACCGTCACGCACGCCCGCAGTGCACCAACAGCCCGTGTGCGGCAGGCACTGAATTCGGACCGGTGGTCGATCTCGCCTACACTCGGTGGTGTGCCTCGTGGTGATGGACGACTCAACCACGACCTGCTCCCCGGAGAGAAAGGCCCCCAGGACGCTTGCGGCGTCTTCGGTGTCTGGGCTCCGGGCGAAGAGGTCGCCAAGCTCACCTATTTCGGACTGTATGCCCTGCAGCACCGTGGACAGGAGTCCGCGGGCATCGCAGTGAGCAACGGGTCCCAGATCCTGGTCTTCAAGGACATGGGACTGGTCTCGCAGGTCTTCGACGAAACGTCTCTGGGATCTCTCCAGGGCCATATCGCGGTCGGTCATGCCCGCTACTCCACCACCGGTGCCTCGGTGTGGGAGAACGCGCAGCCGACATTCCGTGCCACCGCGCACGGCTCGATCGCCCTGGGTCACAACGGCAACCTGGTCAATACGGCCCAGCTCGCCGAGATGGTCGCCGACCTTCCCCGCAGGGACGGCCGCGCCACCCAGGTCGCCGCGACCAACGACACCGATCTCGTGACCGCGCTGCTCGCCGGCCAGACCGATGACGACGACAAGCCGCTCACCATCGAAGAAGCCGCCACCAAGGTGCTTCCCGAGGTGAAGGGCGCCTTCTCGCTCGTCTTCATGGACGAGCAAACCCTCTACGCCGCCCGCGACCCGCAGGGCATCCGCCCGCTGGTCCTCGGACGTCTGGAGCGCGGCTGGGTGGTGGCCTCCGAGTCCGCTGCCCTGGACATCTGCGGCGCCAGCTTCGTCCGTGAGGTCGAGCCGGGCGAGCTGATCGCCATCGACGAGAACGGCCTGCGCACCTCCCGCTTCGCGGAAGCGAAGCCCAAGGGCTGTGTCTTCGAGTACGTCTACCTGGCCCGCCCCGACACCGATATCGCCGGGCGGAACGTCTACCTCTCCCGTGTGGAGATGGGCCGCAGACTGGCCGCGGAAGCCCCGGTCGACGCGGATCTGGTCATAGCGACTCCGGAATCCGGCACTCCCGCCGCGATCGGATACGCCGAAGCCAGCGGAATCCCGTTCGGCGCCGGACTGGTCAAGAACGCGTACGTCGGCCGGACCTTCATCCAGCCGTCCCAGACCATCCGCCAGCTGGGAATCCGGCTCAAGCTGAACCCGCTCAAGGAAGTCATCAAGGGCAAGCGCCTGGTGGTCGTCGACGACTCGATCGTCCGCGGCAACACCCAGCGCGCACTGGTCCGGATGCTCCGCGAGGCCGGTGCCGCCGAGATCCACATCCGGATCTCCTCCCCGCCGGTCAAGTGGCCCTGCTTCTTCGGCATCGACTTCGCGACCCGCGCCGAGCTGATCGCCAACGGCATGACGGTCGACGAGATCGCCACCTCGATGGGTGCCGACTCGCTCTCGTACATCTCGCTCGACGCGATGGTCGAGGCGACGACGATCGCCAAGCCGAATCTCTGCCGCGCCTGCTTCGACGGTGAATACCCGATGGAGCTCCCGGACCCGGAGCTGCTCGGCAAGCAGCTGCTGGAGACCGAGCTGGCGGCCGGCCCTGCCGCGACCGCGGCGGCCGACGCGCTGCGTCGTCCGTGACCCGGAACGACCGGCGCTTCCCCCACCAGCCCCGTATTTCCACACGAAAGATCCCAGGCAATGTCTGAGACAACAGGTGCTTCCTACGCGGCAGCGGGCGTCGACATCGAAGCCGGCGACCGTGCCGTCGAGCTGATGAAGGAGTGGGTGAAGAAGACGAAGCGCCCCGAGGTCCTGGGGGGCATCGGCGGATTCGCCGGCCTCTTCGACGCCTCGGCACTCAAGCGTTACGAGCGTCCGCTGCTCGCCTCCGCCACCGACGGCGTCGGTACGAAGGTGGACCTCGCCCGGCAGATGGGCGTGTACGACACCATCGGCCACGACCTCGTCGGCATGGTCGTCGACGACCTGGTCGTCTGTGGCGCCGAGCCGCTCTTCATGACTGACTACATCTGTGTCGGCAAGGTGCATCCCGAGCGTGTTGCGGCCATCGTGAAGGGCATCGCCGAAGGCTGTGTCCTCGCGGGCTGCGCCCTCGTCGGCGGCGAGACGGCCGAGCACCCGGGCCTCCTCGGCCCCGACGACTTCGATGTGGCGGGCGCCGGCACGGGCGTGGTCGAGGCCGAGCACCTGCTCGGCCCGGACCGTATCCGTAAGGGTGACGCGGTCATCGCGATGGCGTCATCGGGTCTTCACTCCAACGGGTACTCGCTGGTCCGGCACGTGGTCTTCGACCGCGCCGGCTGGTCGCTGGACCGCCAGGTCGAGGAGTTCGGCCGGACGCTCGGCGAGGAGCTCCTGGAGCCCACCAAGATCTACTCGCTGGACTGCCTGGCACTGACCCGCACGACCGAGGTGCACGCCTTCAGCCATGTCACCGGCGGCGGTCTGGCCAACAACCTGGCCCGCGTCGTCCCGGACGCGCTGCACGCCACCGTGGACCGCTCCACGTGGACGCCCGGCGCGGTCTTCGACCTGGTCGGCACGGCCGGACAGGTCGAGCGGCTGGAGCTGGAGAAGACGCTCAACATGGGCGTCGGCATGATCGCGATCGTGCCCGCCGACTCCGTGGACGCCGCACTGACCACCCTGGCCGACCGAGGCGTCGAGTCGTGGGTCGCCGGTGAGATCACCGACCGGGGTGCGCACACCTCGGGCGCCGAGCTCGTGGGCGACTACGCGAAGTAGGCAGTACGGGGTGGGTCACCGGCATCGTCCGGTGACCCACCCCGTCCTCAATCGCCGGACGGGCTGAAAGATGCCCTCAACCGCCGGGCGGGCTGGGGAGTGCCGACCGGACCGGGGTGCATCAGGACAGCACAAAACCCGGTCCGAGCAGGCCCGGACCGGGTTGTTGTGTCAGCGCGAGGTCAAGCGCCGCGGCGCTGTGACGACGGACCGGACTGATCGTCCTCGTCCTCGTCATCGTCGTCGTTGTACTGATCCGCGTACTGTGCGTACGGGTCATCTTCCTCGTCGTCGTCCTCGAACGGCTCAGCGTTCGGTGGTTGACTCGAAGGTGATGCGCCCAGCTCATTGGCCAGACGCGACAGGTCAGTCCCGCCGCTGCTGTACTTCAGCTGACGGGCGACCTTGGTCTGCTTGGCCTTTGCCCGGCCGCGCCCCATGGCTCGACCCCCTCGGTGACGGGGCTCGACGGCCCCAGAGTCTTGACACGCGTTCATGTTTCAGGACGGACTCCCGGCTGAGAGACCGCGCCTGTAGGGCTTTAACGGTACCTGCTTCCGTGGCCATACGGTACGCCGCCCGCATGAAGTGCCCCGGAAGCGACCCGGCGAGGAGCCCTGTCCTCGCTGGTCAACTGCGATTTTAACCTCTTCTGAGCGGCCGACCCGCCGACCGGCGTGAGTCTTGTCTCGCCGGTCGGCGGGCCGTGTCCGGTGACGGGGTATGAAGATCCCGTCACCGGTCAGTGACGGCGTGCTTCGGCCATCCGCTGTTCGGCGATCCGGTCGGCCGCCGCGGCCGGCGGAATTCCGTCAGCCTTCGCACGTGCGAATATGGCCAGCGTGGTGTCGAAGATCTTCGTGGCCTTCGCCTTGCACCGGTCGAAGTCGAAGCCGTGGAGCTCGTCGGCCACCTGGATCACGCCACCGGCGTTCACCACGTAGTCGGGTGCGTACAGGATCGAGCGGTCGGCCAGATCCTTCTCGACGCCCGGGTGCGCGAGCTGGTTGTTGGCCGCGCCGCACACCACCTTCGCGGTGAGCACCGGCACGGTGTCGTCGTTGAGAGCTCCCCCGAGCGCGCACGGGGCGTAGATGTCCAGGCCCTCGGTACGGATCAGCGCGTCGGTGTCCGCGGCCACCGCGACCTCGGGATGCAGGTCGGTGATCCGGCGTACCGACTCCTCGCGTACGTCCGTGATGACGACCACGGCACCGTCCGAGAGCAGGTGCTCGACCAGGTGGTGGCCGACCTTGCCGACGCCGGCGACACCGACCTTCCGGCCGCGCAGGGTCGGGTCGCCCCACAGGTGCTGGGCGGAGGCCCGCATGCCCTGGAAGACGCCGAAGGCGGTGAGGACGGAGGAGTCGCCCGCCCCGCCGTTCTCGGGGGAGCGGCCGGTGGTCCAGCGGCACTCGCGGGCCACGACGTCCATGTCGGCGACGTACGTACCGACGTCGCAGGCCGTCACGTAGCGCCCGCCGAGCGAGGCGACGAACCGGCCGTAGGCCAGCAGCAGTTCCTCAGTCTTGATCTTGTCAGGGTCGCCGATGATGACGGCCTTGCCGCCACCGTGGTCGAGGCCGGCCATGGCGTTCTTGTACGACATGCCCCGCGCGAGATTCAGCGCGTCCGCGACGGCCTCCTCCTCGGAGGCGTACGGATAGAAGCGGGTGCCGCCGAGGGCCGGGCCCAGGGCGGTGGAGTGGATGGCGATGACGGCCTTGAGGCCGCTGGCACGGTCCTGGCAGAGCACGACTTGTTCGTGGCCCCCCTGATCCGAGTGGAACAGGGTGTGCAGGACGCCGTCGGTCACATCGGTCACTGTGGTGACTCCCAAGTACGAAGCGGCGGAAAGACCCTCCTGAAGGTGGGGAGGGCCCCGGGCCGACCGGCACGGTCGGTCCGACTGGGCAAGAGCGTAAGTCCTCCGCGTACGGAGATTTGTGCCGGTGCCGAGGATCACCCCCTCGCGGAGTACCGGCGTGACACGATTCGGCGCATGTCGGTGGTGTCTTCAGTGTTCGTCCCTTACTCGTCCTACCTGCGGGTGTACGAGCCGCTCGCCGCCTTTCCCGGGCCCGAACGCGCCCACTGGGCCAGGTACGCGGAGCGTTCCGCCTTCCCCACCGCCCAGGACGAACTGCGGCGCTCACTCGCCGACTTGGCGGCCACGCCACCGGTCGGGGTGCCTGTGCACGAGAGCGCGGACGCGTTCGTGGCCGAGGTGGACGGGGTGGTGTGCGTCTGTCCGTGGCGGACCCGGCTGCGGGGATGGCTGGCTCTGGAGGAACTCGAGGGGATGTTTCCGGCCACGGTGTTCGACGCGGTGCTGCCTCCGGTCGTGCGGGGTCAGGCGCTCACGGATTACGAGCGGTGGCGGGAGCGGAATCCGGATGCCCGGCCGTGGATCAGGACGGCGGTGTGGCAGGTTCCCGTGCGCTGGTTCGTGCTCTTCGCTGAGGAGGAGCGGGAGTACGAGGCGGCGGGCGACGGCGGCGGGCCGCCGGTGCTGCGCTACCGGACCCCGATGGTGCAGGCCCGGCGCCGGCTGGCGCGGTCGCTCAAGACTCTGCGGGAGACGGTCGACGAAGGGCCGCTGACCGAGGGCCTGGTGGATGTCGGCCGCTGGCTGGAGGAGTTCCATCCGCGCGCGCTGGTCGAGCTCGACTACGGGGGCCTGGTCCATGCGCTGCCGGCCGAGCATCTGGCAGGGGACCACTCGGCGGCGGATGTGGCCGAGGGCATCGCGGCGCTGCGGGCCGGGGACAGCGAAGGGGCGAGCACGGCGTACGCGCGTCTCGCCGAGCGCTGGCGGGCGGTACGGGACCGACAGTTCGCCAACTGACGCGAAACCCGCCATGCCCAGGCAATCGGCGCAGAGGCGCATCAACCGGCGCAGAGGTGTGCGAGCCGGAGCGCATCCACACTTTTTGTAGTGCGCCGAGGGGCGCTCCGGTGAGCTGACGAGGCGTGAAAGTGCGTCCTGTGTGACCCATGTGACGAGTGGGGCGGGAGAGTACGCCGTGGAGGCCAGGACCTACGTCCCGAACCGGGCCTTTGCCTCAAGCGTGACGGATAGCACTAACGGCGCCCTTGCGCCCATCCCCACCCCTCGTGCCAAAATAGGACAAGGAGTCCGGGGAGGACTCCTTCCGTCTAACTATGGGCGGAAAGCTCGGCATTGCACTCTATGGGGGGTCTGATGACTCCTGATCGCTCTGTGACTGATCGTCACTGTGGTGTGACTGTCCGCTATGGCATGGTCCATCGGCTTCCGTCGCTGATGAACACCTGGGAGGGCAATTCCATCGGTTTGGCCGACGCGGCTGGACGGATGGTGTAGTTGTAGTGCCGAGGACAAGCCGTTCGTCCTATAACCGACTCGGCCCGCGTCCGCCATTTCGGGCAACGCGGGTCAAGGTGCAGAATTTAGAGGAAAGAACCGAGAAGGATTCGGTTCTCCCGAGGAGGCCGCTCATGACCGCTCGCACCCCTGATGCCGAGCCGCTGCTGACCCCGGCTGAGGTTGCCACGATGTTCCGCGTGGACCCGAAGACGGTCACCCGTTGGGCCAAGGCAGGCAAGCTCACGTCCATCCGCACGCTCGGTGGGCATCGCCGGTACCGCGAGGCAGAGGTCCGCGCACTGCTTGCGGGTATTCCGCAGCAGCGCAGCGAGGCCTGACACACCCCTGTCGCCGCGCCATAACTGGGCACTGTTGGGCCCCCCAGCCCCCGTTGCCCACCCATAGCTCCACATGACGGACGCCTGCCTCAACAGGCGTCATACCTATGCAATACGGGTACGTCACCTGATCGCGCTGGACTCCGCCGGGTCCAGCGCGATTTTTTTGTGCCCGAACGGCCGGGGGCGGGGTCGTGTGCGGGCCGCTGCGCCGGGTCTGTTCGGCGACCGTGCGCGGACCCGTCCGGGGCCCTGTGCGGGCCTCCTGGAGGTTCCGGGCCGGCCCCGGCGGGGCGGCCTCGGGCATGTCTGGCGAGTGGTGCAATTGCACATATTAAATTCGCCAGTTGTAAGAAGGGGGTAAAGCCACCCCTTCCAAAAACTCATTCGGTGACTCCCGTCACACCGGCTGGGACTTGCCAACTCCCAGCCTGCCACTGCCGGGAAGCGGGCGGCGCGGCCATTGGTCATGTCGTGGCGGGACCTTCGTCCTCGTTCTGCCCCGCCGCCCTCTGCGGCCCCGGGGGACCGTCGGAGGCGGTTGCGTCGCTGTCGGGCGCTTCGGGCGCTTCGGGCGCTTCGGGGGCCTCGGGAGGGCGGGAGGGGCCCAGGAAGGTGCCGGGCGCCCGCGGCGCCGTCGTGGGCTCCAGGGCGAGGCGCAGCAGCCGATGGCAGATCGGGCAGTGCCGGGTGAGGTGCCGGTAGCCGGATGCCGCCGCCAGGTGGGCGCGCAGCAGCGCGCGGGTTTCGTGCCGTGCCGTGGACGCAGACATACGTGCCACCTCCCGGTGGGGCCCGGGGCGGCCCCTCGCCGAGGGAAATCGGGGGCAGCCTCTGCTCTCCGGGTTACCCGGGGCAGATGCCGCAGTCAAGACGCACGAAAGCCCGGATCAGAAGATCCGGGCTTTCGCTTCTTGCGGTCCTGACGGGATTTGAACCCGCGGCCTCCACCTTGACAGGGTGGCGAGCACTCCAAACTGCTCCACAGGACCAGGTTTTCGCGGCTGCCTTGCGGCTGGCTGCGAAACCAGACTGTACAGGAGGTCGGAGGGTGCGGTCGAACTCACCCAGGGTTGCGCCCCCGTTACGGGACGACAGGCCTCCCGCGACCCCTCCGGGTCAGGGTGCCGCCGCGTCGATCGCCTTGATGATCCGCTTGTCCGAGACGGGCTGCGCCGTGCCCAGGGCGTGGGCGAAGTAGCTGACCCGCAGCTCCTCGATCATCCAGCGGATGTCCAGCACCTCCTGGGGCACCGGCCGCCCCTGCGGCAGCTGCTCCAGCAGCCAGGCGTACTCGTCCTGCATCTCGTGGACCTTCTCCATGCGCGTGGTGTCGCGCTGGACGTTCGTCGGCATCTGCTGGAGCCTGCGGTCCTCGGCGACCAGGTAGCGCATCAGGTCCGGCAGCCTGCGCAGCCCCGTCGCGGTGACGAATCCCGGCGGTACGAGGCGGGCGAGGTGCTCCCGTACATCCGCGACGTTGTTGATCAGGACCAGGCTGCTGGTGGCCTTCAGCCGCCGCTCGCACGCCTGCCAGGCCGCCAGGATCTGCTGCACCTGCCCGATTGTGCGGACCGTCAGGTCCACGAGATCGGCGCGCACCTTGTCGTACAGCTTCCGGAACGACTCCTCGTCCCAGGCCGGGCCGCCGTGCGCGGCGATCAGCCGGTCGGCCGCCGCGGTCGCGCAGTCGTCGAACAGGGCCTGGATAGAGCCGTGCGGATTGCGGGACAGGGCCAGTTTCTGCTGGTTGGTGAGCTTGTCCGAGGCGAATTTGGCGGGGTTCACCGGGATGTTGAGCAGGATCAGCTTCCGGGTGCCCCGCCACATCGCCTGCTGCTGCTCGGCCTCGGTGTCGAAGAGCCGTACGGCCACTGTCCCGCCCTGGTCCGAGAGGGCCGGATACGCCTTGACGGGCTGGCCTGCCCGGCGGGTCTCGAAGACCCGGTTCAGTGTGCCGATCGTCCAGTCGGTGAGGCCCGAGCGCTCGATGGACTCGCCCGAGGGCCCCGCGGTGGCCGCGGCGGCCTTGGAGAGGGCCTGGCGGGCCTTGGGACGCAGCTGGAGCTTCAGCGCGTCCAGGTCCTTGTCCTCGGCCACCGTGCGGCGCCGCTCGTCGGTGATCCGGAAGGTGATCTTCAGGTGGTCCGGAATCCGGGTCAGGTCGAAGTCGTCGGCCTTCACCGGGACGCCGACCATCCGCTGGAGCTCACGGGCGAGCGTGAACGGCAGCGGCTCCTGAAGCGGCACCGCCCGGTCGAGGAACTTGCCCGCGTAGTCCGGAGCGGGGACGTAGTGCCGGCGGATCGGCTTGGGCAGCGACCGGATCAGCTCCGTGACCACGTCCTGGCGCAGGCCCGGGATCTGCCAGTCGAAGCCCTCCGACGTGACCTGATTGAGCACCTGGAGCGGGACATGGACGGTCACACCGTCGGCGTCCGCGCCGGGCTCGAACTGGTACGTCACCCGGAACTTCAGCTTCCCCTGGCGCCAGGAGTCCGGGTAGTCGTCCTTGGTGACGGCCCCGGCCTTCTCGTTGATGAGCATCGAGCGCTCGAAGTCGAGCGCGTCCGGCTCGTCCTGCCGCTTGTGCTTCCACCAGGAGTCGAAGTGGGCACCGGAGACGACGTGCTCGGGGATGCGCTGATCGTAGAAATCGAAGAGCGTCTCGTCGTCCACGAGGATGTCGCGACGCCGGGCGCGGTGCTCCATCTCCTCGACCTCGCCCAGGAGTTTGCGGTTGTCGTGGAAGAACTGGTGGTGCGTACGCCAGTCGCCCTCGACCAGTGCGCTGCGGATGAACAGCTCGCGCGACGCCTCCTGGTCGATACGGCCGAAATTGATCTTGCGCTGGGCGACGATGGGTACCCCGTAGAGCGTGACCCGCTCGTACGCCATGACCGCCGCCTGGTCCTTCTCCCAGTGCGGTTCGCTGTAGGTGCGCTTCAGCAGATGTTCGGCGAGCGGTTCGATCCACTCCGGCTCGACCTTCGCGTTGACCCGTGCCCACAGCCGGGACGTCTCGACCAGCTCGGCCGACATCACGAAACGCGGCTGCTTCTTGAACAGCGCCGAGCCCGGGAAGATCGCGAACTTGGCGTTGCGCGCGCCCACGTACTCGTTCTTCTCGGTGTCCTTCAGCCCGATGTGCGACAGCAGGCCCGCAAGCAGCGAGGTGTGCACCGACTGCTCCGGCGCGTCCTCCTCGTTCAGCTGGATGCCCATCTGCTTGGCCACCGTGCGCAGCTGGGCGTAGATGTCCTGCCACTCGCGGATGCGCAGGAAGTTCAGGTACTCCTGCTTGCACATCCGGCGGAAGCTGGAGGAGCCGCGCTCCTTCTGCTGCTCGCGGATGTAGCGCCACATGTTCAGGAACGCCAGGAAGTCCGAGGTCTCGTCCTTGAACCTGGCGTGCTGCTGATCGGCCTGCGTCTGCTTCTCCGAGGGCCGCTCGCGCGGGTCCTGGATGGAGAGCGCGGCGGCGATCACCATGACCTCGCGCGCACAGCCGTTGCGCTCGGCCTCGATGACCATGCGGGCCAGACGCGGGTCGACGGGCAGCTGCGAGAGCTTGCGGCCCAGCGGGGTGAGCCTCTGCCCCCTCTTCCCTTCCTGGGGGGTCTTCTCGCCCGCTTCCAGCGCACCGAGCTCTTGCAGCAGCTGCACACCGTCACGGATGTTGCGGTGGTCCGGCGGGTCGATGAACGGGAACTTCTCGATTTCACCGAGGCCGGCCGCGGTCATCTGGAGGATGACGGACGCCAGATTCGTACGGAGGATCTCGGGGTCCGTGAACTCCGGACGGGTCAGGAAGTCGTCCTCGGAGTACAGCCGGATGCAGATGCCGTCCGACGTACGGCCGCAGCGGCCCTTGCGCTGGTTGGCGCTGGCCTGCGAGACCCGCTCGATCGGCAGCCGCTGGACCTTCGTGCGGTGGCTGTAGCGGGAGATACGGGCGTTGCCCGGGTCGATCACGTACTTGATGCCGGGGACCGTCAGCGAGGTCTCGGCGACGTTCGTCGCGAGAACGATCCTGCGGCCCGTGTGGCGCTGGAACACGCGGTGCTGCTCGGCGTGCGACAGACGGGCGTAGAGGGGGAGCACCTCGGTATGTCTGAGGTTGCGTTTGTTCAGCGCGTCCGCGGCGTCGCGGATCTCCCGCTCGCCGGAGAGGAAGACGAGGACATCCCCGTGGGCCTCCGACCGGAGCTCGTCGACGGCGTCGCAGATCGCGGTGATCTGGTCGCGGTCGGAGTCCTCGCCCTCTTCTTCCAGGAGCGGCCGGTAGCGGACCTCGACGGGATACGTACGCCCCGAGACCTCGACGATCGGCGCCTCGCCGAAATGCCGCGCGAAGCGTTCCGGGTCGATGGTCGCCGAGGTGATGACGACCTTCAGGTCCGGGCGCTTGGGCAGCAGCCTGGCCAGATAGCCGAGCAGGAAGTCGATGTTCAGCGACCGCTCGTGCGCCTCGTCGATGATGATCGTGTCGTACGCGAGCAGCTCGCGGTCCGTCTGGATCTCGGCCAGCAGGATGCCGTCCGTCATCAGCTTCACGAAGGTCGCGTCGGGGTTCACCTGATCGGTGAACCGGACCTTCCAGCCGACGGCCTCGCCGAGCGGCGTGTCCAGCTCCTCGGCGATGCGCTCCGCGACCGTGCGGGCCGCGATCCGGCGGGGCTGGGTGTGCCCGATCATGCCCCGGACACCGCGCCCCAGCTCCATGCAGATCTTGGGGATCTGCGTGGTCTTTCCGGAACCGGTCTCGCCGGCGACGATCACGACCTGGTGGTCGCGTATCGCCTCCAGGATCTCGTCCTTCTTCTGGCTGACGGGAAGCTGCTCCGGGTACGACAGAGCGGGCATCCGCGAGGCACGCCCCGCGAGCCGCTCGGCCGCTTTCCCCGCCTCGGCGGCGATCTCGTCCAGCACGGACTGTCGGGCCTCGGGCTTACGGATACGGCGCGCACCCTCGAGGCGACGGCCGAGCCGGTTCGCTTCGCGGAGTGAGAGCTGTCCGAGCTGTGACTGGAGATCGACAAAGGAAGTAGACATACGGGTCCCAGGATCGCACCCGGGCGCGAAGAGTGGCGAACGCATTTCGCGCGGTCTCCGTCACTCCCCCGGTGACTGCGGGGTGGGGCGGCATCACACCACGTACCATTTCGGGCAACTGATCACCCGTACCCATTTCCGAGAGGCCGGTCGCCGTGTCCCGTACGCAGTGGTGCTGCCTCCTGGCGGCGCTCACGGTCGTATTGGGGCTGTTCTGCGGCCCGGCCACCGCGTCCGTCACCCCGGCGGCCGGCAGTTACCCGATCGTGGCCGCCGCTGCCGACGGTCAGGGCGTGCCGGGCTGCGGCAGGGACAGCGACCACGACGGCACCGAGCCCGCCGGACCCGTCCGGGGCCGCGCCGCGCACGACCAGGCGCCGGGCCTCGCCACATGGGACCTTCCCGCCGCCACCGGCGCGGGACCCGCGGAAACGCTTGAACGGATCGCCGGGCGCGGCCCCGAACCCGCCACGCCCAGCCTCATAGAACTCTCCGTGCTGAGGGTGTAGCCGGTGCCGGTCAGCCGGCAGCCCTTCCCCTTCTCCCCTTCTCGCACGCCACCGCACGGAGTGACGCATGCCCACGCCCACCCCCTCGTCCAAGCCCGCCTCGAAGAAGCCGCTGATCTACGGCGCGGTCGTCGTCCTAGCCGCCGGACTCCTCGGCTACGCCTCCTACCTCGCCACCGGACCGGACGGCTCCGGCTCCGCCGCGTCGTCATCGGTCGCCGAGGTGAGCGACGACCCGTCCGCCGACGTCTACGCCGAACTGGCCGGGCTCGCCCGCCGCGACGCGGCAGACAAGCTGGCCCAGGGCCGCACCGACGCCCCCGTCGTCCTCATCGAGTACGCCGACTTCAAGTGCGGCTACTGCGGAAAGTTCGCCCGGGACACCGAGCCCGCCCTGATCAAGAAGTACGTACAGGACGGCACCCTGCGCATCGAGTGGCGCAACTTCCCGATCTTCGGCGAGGAGTCCGAGGCCGCCGCCCGCGCAGCCTGGGCCGCGGGTCAGCAGAACCGCTTCTGGGAGTTCCACCGCGCCGCCTACGCCGAGGACGCCAAGGAGAAGGGCTTCGGCAAGGACCGCCTCAAGGAGCTCGCCCGGCAGGCCGGTGTGAAGGACCTCGACCGCTTCGTCCGCGACACGGACGGCACCGCCGCGGCGGACGCGGTCCGCGCCGACCAGGAACAGGGATACGGAATCGGCGCCACGTCCACCCCGTCGTTCCTCGTCAACGGCCGCCCCATCGCCGGAGCCCAGCCGATGGAGACCTTCACGCAGGCCATCGAGGCGGCGGCGGAGGCGGAGAAGGCCAAGGACACCCAGGACGCCAAGGAAGCCGAGGACACCGCGAAGTGACGGCGGACATCGGCTACTTCGCGGCCTTCCTCGGCGGGCTGCTGGCGCTGGTCAGCCCGTGCAGCGCCCTGCTCCTGCCCGCCTTCTTCGCGTACTCCATCGACTCCGCCTCACGGCTGCTGGCCCGCACCGGCATCTTCTACGCCGGCCTCGCCACCACCCTCGTCCCCCTCGGAGCCGCGGGCTCGTACGCCGGACGGCTCTTCTACGGCAACCGCGAGGCACTGGTCCTCGGCGCGGGCTGGCTGATCATCGCGCTCGGTGTCGCCCAGATCGTGGGCCTGGGCTTCGCCTCACGGCGGATCGCCGCCCTCGGCGGACGCATCCGCCCCACCACCGTGTTCTCGGTCTACGCCCTGGGCGCGGTCTACGGGCTGGCCGGCTTCTGCGCGGGCCCGATCCTCGGCAGTGTCCTCACCGTGGCGGCCGTCAGCGGCAGCCCGGTCTACGGCGGACTGCTGCTCGCCGTGTACGCACTGGGCATGGCCGTACCGCTGTTCGTGCTCGCCCTGCTCTGGGAGCGGTACGAACTGGGGCGCCGGGCGTGGCTCCGGGGCCGCACCCTGCGCGTCGGCCGCTTCGAACTGCACAGCACCACCCTGCTGTCCGGACTCTTCTTCATCGGCCTCGGCACGCTGTTCCTCGCGTACGACGGGACGACCGCGCTGCCCGGACTGCTGAACGTGGACGATTCGTTCGCCGTGGAGCAGTGGGCCCAGCGCCTCGGCGAGAACGTGCCGGACGCGGTGCTGCTGGGAGCCGTGGTGGCAGCTGTGACGCTGGTGCTCGCGGTACGGGCGTGGCGCCGCGCGGTCCACCAGAAGCAGGGGGAGCGGGAGTCGCGGGAGGGAGCCTGACACGACGAAGGCCCCGTCCATCGGACGGGGCCTTCGGGTGGTGGCTGGGGCCGGGATCGAACCGGCGACCTATCGCTTTTCAGGCGATCGCTCGTACCAACTGAGCTACCCAGCCACGCAGCTCATACGGGCTGCAGCGGTCCTGACGGGATTTGAACCCGCGGCCTCCACCTTGACAGGGTGGCGAGCACTCCAAACTGCTCCACAGGACCAAGCTGTTGTGCGACACAAGTGTCGCACAGGGTGGTGCGTGCCCCCAACGGGATTCGAACCCGTGCTACCGCCTTGAAAGGGCGGCGTCCTGGGCCACTAGACGATGAGGGCAAAACAGCTGTTGTGCTGCTTCTGCGTCTGTCGCCCCAGGGGACGTGAGAAGCATGTGACTCCGCTTCCCCTCAAGAGGTTCCGCTTCTTCCTCAGCCGATCGGCATCAGAACGGTCAAGCCCTGACCGGCGCCCTTGGGCACGTCGGAGACTGTACTACGGCGTTTCGGTGTCAGCCAAACCGATTCGGCGAAGGGGTCGCTTCGGACGGGTTCCCCTCCGGCAGATGGCGGCTGACCTCGGCCGTCGTCAGGCCGAGACCGCCCAGCGTGATCTCGTCCCAGGCCTGGAGACTGCGGGTCGCCCGGTCCAGGTAGAGCACCGAGGCGTGCACCTTCTCGGGCTTCTCGTTCTGCACGGCGCGCAGGCCTCCGCCGCCCGTGGAGCCCTCGACCTTCAGCCGCGTACCGAGTTTCAGCACTTCGTTCACCCGGTGGTGCACATGGCCGGCCAGGACGAGGGGGACGGTGCCGTCGGTCTCGCGTGCGGCATTCGGGTCATGGGCGACCGCGATGTCCACCGGAGTGCCGGCCCGCTCCTGGTCGCGCAGGGCGGATGCCAGCCGGAGCCCAGCCATCCGTTCGGCGGCCTTCCCCTGGGCGGGGGTCGAGCGGTCCGGGGTGAACTGGGGGTCGCCGGTGCCGGCCACCCGTAGCCCCCCGATGTTCAGGGCGCTGCCCTCGTCCAGGACGTGCGCGTTGCGCAGGCCCTTCAGATACGCCTGGGTGACCTTCGAGTCGTGGTTGCCGCGGACCCAGACGTACGGCGCGCCGAGGTCGCGGATCGGGTCCAGGAAGCCGTTCTCCGCGGCGGTGCCGTGGTCCATGGTGTCGCCGGAATCGATGATCACGTCGATCTCGTACTGCTCGACGAGTGAGCCGATGATGTGCCAGGCCGCCGGGTTGAGGTGGATGTCGGAGACGTGCAGGACGCGGATCGTGGCGGGGTCGGGGCGGTAGACGGGGAGTGTGGACGTGGCGTCGTACAGCTTGGTGACGTTGGTGACGAGGCGGGCCAGTTCCCGCTGGTAGACGTCGAATTCGGTGACGATCGAGCGTGCGTCGCCGACGAGTGAGGGAGCGCTGGAGAGCAGCCCGGAGAATTTCGGCTCCAGGACCGACTTGGGATTCCAGGTGGCGTACGCGGAGATTCCGGAGGCGGCCAGGAGCGCCAGTGCCAGGCCGCCGGCCGCGAGGGCGCGGCGCGGGCGGCGGTAGACGGCGAGGCCGAGGGCGGTGGCGCCGGAGACGACGGCGACGCAGGAGCGGACGGCCAGGTCGAGGGTGCCGGCGACGACGTCGGACGCGACCTCGTCCTGGAGGCCGGAGAGCCGTTCGGGGTGTTTGACCAGCGCCTGGGAGCGCATCGGGTCGAGCCGGTCGACATCGACGTCGAGGCGGATCGGGGCGATGTGGGAGTCCAGCTCCAGGGCGCCGAGCGGGGACACATTGATCTTGGTGCCGCCGCTGAGGGACGGGCGCAGGGTCATGTCCGTGTCCATGGGCCCCACCGGCGTACGGACGCTGCCGACGATCAACAGCCCCAGCCAGGCTCCCAGCACGACGACGGCGACGAGACCGAGTGCGCGGGTGACGGGGTGCGGGGTGTCGGTGAGGGTGCCGACGGGGGCGGTGGAGCGGGTGCGGTGCCGGAGACGGACGACTGCGGCGCGGAACGGGTCGCGGGCCATTGGGCCCGTATGCCCTGGTTCGGCTCGGGACATGCGGGCCGCGGGACAGTGGGTACGGATGGGGCAGGCGGTGTGGGGCCGTCATACGTGACAATGGCGGGGTGCTGGAGATGACGCGCGAGGAGTTCGAAGAGCTGGTGAGCCAAGCTCTTGACCGGATCCCGCCGGAGCTGACGCGGCTGATGGACAACGTCGCGGTGTTCGTCGAGGACGAACCGGACCCCGGCGACCCCGACCTGCTCGGGCTCTATGAGGGCACGCCGCTCACCGACCGCGGTGAGTGGTACGCGGGGGTGCTGCCGGACCGGATCACCATCTACCGCGGGCCGACGCTGCGGATGTGCGAGTCGCGCGAGGACGTCGTCGCCGAGACCGAGATCACCGTGGTCCATGAGATCGCCCACCACTTCGGCATCGACGACGAGCGGCTGCACGCCCTGGGTTACGGGTGAGCCCTCCCGGGCCCGGTCCGGCGTCCGGCGGCGGTGACGGTCCGGTTGCCGACGGTCCGGTTGTCGACGGTCTGGCCGTCGACCCGGATGTCGATCTGACCGATCCCGCGCAACGGGCGGAGACGGCCGGTCGCGAGAAGTGGAAGGTGCTCGGGGCCATCGCGGCGGGCGGGGCGCTGGGTGCCGTCGCGCGGTACGGGGCCCTGGTGCTCTGGCCGGCCGCCGACGGGGCGTTCCCCTGGGCGGTCCTCGGCGTCAACGTGACCGGCTGCGCCCTGATCGGCGTGCTGATGGTGCTGGTCGCCGAGCGGGACGGGGCGGCCCATCCGCTGCTGCGGCCGTTCCTCGGGGTCGGAGTGCTCGGCGGGTTCACGACGTTCTCGACGTACGCGGCCGATGTGTCGAAGCTGCTGGACCGCCAGGAGGCGCTGACCGCCATGGCGTACGCGGCGGCGACGCTCGTGGGGGCGCTCGGTGCGGTGTGGGCCGCGGTCGCGGCGACACGGGCGCTGCTGGGCGTGCGTGGAGGTGAGCGGGCCGCGTGAACTGGCTTCTGGTGGCGATCGGCGGGGCCTTCGGGGCGCCCCTGCGCTATCTGACGGACCGCGCGGTGCAGGCGCACCACGGCAGCGGACTTCCGTACGTGTTCCCGTGGGGGACCTTCACCGCCAACGCGGCGGGCAGCCTGCTGCTCGGTGTGCTGACCGGGGCTGCGGTGTCCGAACCCGTGTACGCCCTGGTCGGTACGGGGCTGTGCGGGGCCCTGACGACGTACTCGACCTTCTCGTACGAGACGTTGCGGCTGGCCGAGGGCGGCCGGGCATTCCTCGCGGCGGCCAATGTCGTGACGTCCCTGCTGGTGGGCCTCGGCGCGGTGTTCCTGGGGGCGGAACTCGCGGGCGGGTTCGGGCGGTAGCTCGCTTCGCGGGCGTGTCCCCGGTGGGGTCGAGGGAGTTGGGCACGGCGCCCCCGCCTTCCCGCTCCCTTTCCCGCCCGGAGGTGCCACCCGTGCGCCAGTTGTCCGCCCCTGTCCGATGGGCAGCCGTCACCGCGCTGACGATCGCCGCGTCCACCGGCTGTATGAGCGTCGGCGACGACGGCGAGAAACCGGCGCCCTCGCGGTCGGCCGGCCCGAAGGGAGCCTCGGTGGAACCGAACGGCGGCACGGTGCCCGGATCGGGCCGGTCGGGCTACGGCGGCAGCCGTGCCGAGGCGCAGTCCGACCGGGAGACCGGTGCGAAGCCGGACCCGAGCGCCTCGGGCGCCACGCCGTCCCCCGCGCCCGGCGGGATGCTGCCCACCCCGAAGCCGGGTGCACCGGTGCCGACCGGAGCGGGCAAGCCGCCGGCTCCCCAGCCCCCGGTGCCGGGACCGGGCGAGCCGCCGCCCCCGCCGGTCACTCCCGAGCCGTCCAGCCCGACCCCTCCGACCCCCGATCCGGACCCGGAACCGACCCCGCCGCCGGAGCCCTCGCCACCCCCCTCCGCCTCGCCTGCCGCACAGCTCAGAAACCGGGCGATGGGCGTTCCGGAAGGCCCTGAGACGCAGCGCACACCGGAGGCATCACCGCAGGTCGGGCCCGCGTGATCGAGGGCGCGGTGGGGTGGCGGAAGGGGGTTGCGGGCAGGCGGTTTGCACTAAGTGGGCAAGGGTGCGTATGGTTATAGATCGTTTGATCCCATTGCCCGGCGCCGACACAGAAGAGCGCCGTGTGGCGCGTACTCTCCCTTGCCGTGGCTGGACCGCATTGAGGCGGTCGAAATTGCGAATCACGGAGTTACGGGCGCGTGCCGAGACTCCGGAAGGTTTCGCATTTCGCATGTCAATTTCCAGTTCTGACCACACCGTCATGCCCGAGAACGTCGACAACAACGACGAGCTCATCACCCTCGACTCCATCGAGATCGTCGAGTCCATCGAGTCCGTCGAGGACAACGAGCTCGCGGAGCTCGCCGAGGCCGTCGTGGCCGAGGCCGACACCGCAGCCGTCGTCGCTGCCGACCCCGAGGTCGTGAAGGTCGTCGAGGTCGAGGTCGTGGAGGTCGTCGAGACCGCCGCTGCCGAGGTCGTCGAGACGCCCGCCGTCGAGACCGCCCCCGTCAAGACCACCGTCGTCGAGGTCGTGGAGACCGCCGAGGTCGCCGCCGGCGACAGCGCCGAGGCCGAAGACGCCGAGGACGCCGAGCCGACCGTCACCTTCGGTTCCCTGGGCCTGCCCGACGGCATCGTCCGCAAGCTCGCCCAGAACGGCGTCACCGCGCCCTTCCCGATCCAGGCCGCGACCATCCCGGACGCCCTGGCCGGCAAGGACATCCTCGGCCGTGGCCGTACCGGCTCCGGCAAGACCCTCTCCTTCGGTCTCCCGACCCTGGCCACGCTGGCCGGCGGTACGACCGAGAAGAAGAAGCCCCGCGCGATCATCCTGACGCCGACGCGTGAGCTCGCGATGCAGGTCGCGGACGCGCTTCAGCCGTACGGCGACGTACTCGGCCTGAAGATGAAGGTCGTCTGCGGCGGTACGTCGATGAGCAACCAGATCTACGCGCTGGAGCGCGGTGTCGACGTCCTCGTCGCCACCCCGGGCCGTCTGCGCGACATCATCAACCGCGGCGCCTGCTCCCTGGCGAACGTCCAGGTGGCCGTGCTCGACGAGGCCGACCAGATGTCGGACCTGGGCTTCCTGCCCGAGGTCACCGAGCTGCTCGACCAGATCCCCGGCGGCGGCCAGCGCATGCTCTTCTCCGCCACCATGGAGAACGAGATCGGCACGCTGGTCAAGCGCTACCTGAGCAACCCGGTCACCCACGAGGTGGACAGCGCCCAGGGCAACGTCTCGACCATGACGCACCACGTCCTCGTCGTGAAGCCGAAGGACAAGGCGCCGGTCACGGCCGCGATCGCCGCCCGTAAGGGCCGCACGATCATCTTCGTCCGCACCCAGCTGGGCGCCGACCGTATCGCCGAGCAGCTCATCGAGTCCGGCGTGAAGGCCGACGCGCTGCACGGCGGCATGACGCAGGGTGCCCGTACCCGCGTGCTCGAGGACTTCAAGAAGGGCTACGTCAACGCACTCGTCGCGACCGACGTCGCCGCTCGCGGTATCCACGTCGACGGCATCGACCTGGTCCTGAACGTGGACCCGGCCGGCGACCACAAGGACTACCTGCACCGCTCGGGCCGTACCGCCCGCGCCGGCAAGTCCGGTGTCGTCGTGTCGCTGGCGCTTCCGCACCAGCGCCGCCAGATCTTCCGCCTCATGGAGGACGCTGGCGTCGACGCCTCGCGTCACATCGTGCAGGGCGCGGGCGTCTTCGAGCCCGAGGTCGCCGAGATCACCGGTGCCCGTTCGCTGACCGAGGTCCAGGCCGACTCCGCGAACAACGCCGCCAAGCAGGCCGAGCGCGAGGTCTCCGACCTGACGAAGCAGCTGGAGCGCATCCAGCGCCGCGCCGGCGAGCTGCGCGAGGAGGCCGACCGTCTGGTCGCCCGCGCCGCACGCGAGCGGGGAGACGACCCCGAGGAGGCAGTGGCCGCGGCCGCCGCCGAGGCGGAGGCCGCGATCGAGGCCGCCGCAGCAGCCGTACCGGAGCAGCAGCCGGCCGTGCGCGAGGAGCGTCGTGACGACCGCGGCAACTTCGAGCGCCGTGACAACCGCGGCGGCGACCGTGGTGGGTACCGCGGTGGCAACGACCGCAACGACCGTGGCGGCGACCGTGGCGGCCGTTCCTTCGAGCGTCGTGACGACCGTGGTGGCCGTCCCCCGTTCAACCGTGACAACGACCGCCCGTCGTTCAACCGTGACCGTCGTGACGAGCGTCCGTCGGGCGGCTTCCGCTCCGGCGGTGCCGGTGGCACCGGTGGCGGCGACCGCCGTGACGACCGTGGTGGCCGTCCCCCGTTCAACCGTGACAACGACCGCCCGTCGTTCAACCGTGACCGTCGTGACGAGCGTCCGTCGGGCGGCTTCCGCTCCGGCGGTGCCGGTGGCACCGGTGGCGGCGACCGCCGCGACGACCGCGGTGGCCGTTCCTTCGAGCGTCGTGACAACGACCGCCCGTCCTTCAACCGTGACAACGACCGCCCGTCGTTCAACCGCGACCGTCGTGACGAGCGCCCCTCCGGTGGCTTCCGCTCCGGTGGCAGCGACCGCCCGTTCAACCGTGACCGTCGTGACGACCGCCCCGCGGGCGGCTTCCGCGCCGGTGGCGCCAGCGAGCGTCCGACCGGCCGCCGCGACGACCACCGCGGTGGCACCGGCACCGGCACGAGCACCGGCTCGTTCGGCCGCCGCGACGACAAGCCGCGCTGGAAGCGCAACGGCTGATCGCAGCTGAACAGGTCTGAACAGGTCTGACTGACCGACCGGCAGGGCCCGTACGACACCGACTCGGTGACGTACGGGCCCTGCCGCCTTCCCCCCGAACCCGGGTTGAACGGGTTCGAAAGTTCCTTCCGCTGCTCGTGACGTGCTGTTAGGCTCCGTCCACTTGTGTGGGGGTACTGCTGGGGGGCAGGTCCGGAGCGCTCATCCGCGCCCGGACAACGAACTTGTACGGACATCGCGCCATCCCCCATGCCTGCTTTCTGGTCGACAAGTACGGCGGGCACCTCGCGTACGTGGATGCCTGGCAGCGGGTGCACGTGGTGCCGACCGGAGTACCCACGGTGTTGTCGGCCCGCGGTGAGTGGCGGACGGGTCTGCCCACGGGCGGTCCGACCGGCGGATATGTGGGGGACTGGAACTACCGGGCAACGCTCTCCAAGCCCGCCTCGTCCTGGAAGGCCGCTTTCAAGGACCGGCGGACGGGGAAAGTGGTCCGTACCGTCATGGGCGGCGAGGCGCGGGGAGTGCTTTTTGCGGACTGGGACGGCCGTACCGACCTCGGCAAGCTCGCCGTCAACGGCCGCTACGACTGGACGCTGACCGTCCAGCCCGCCGACGGCCATGGTGCCGCCCTGACCAGGACCGGTGAGTACGCGCTGACACACGCGGCTCCGGCTTGGCGCGATTTCGGCGGCAGGGACGGCCTCGGCGATCTCTTTGTCGCCGTGGACGAGGGCATGATCGGACTGCGCCGGGGGCGTCTGCCCGGGACGGTCGGTCCGCACATGGGGCACTGGGGCCTGTTCGACGTGGCCTCGACGAGAATCGTCCCGACCGGAGACCTCCGGGGCGACGGGTGCAACGACTATCTGGCAGTCAAGGATGACGGCACGCTGATCCGGCTCGACGGATCCTGTGACGACGACAGCGGTTACGGGTTTCACACGGAGCCGGTGAAGATCGGTATCGGCTGGAAGCCGTACGACCTGTTCGCGCCCGGCGACATCAACGGGGACAAGGTCGCGGACCTGCTGGCACGTCAGAAGTCGACCGGCTACCTCTACCTCTATCCCGGTGACGGCAACGGCCGGCTGAAGGCGCGAACCAAGATCGGCACCGGCTGGAACGGCCTCACGGTCGTCGGCGCGGGCGATCTGACCGGTGACGGGTTCGGAGACCTGTTGGTCCGTGACAAGGCGGGGGTGCTGTGGCGTTACAACGGCACGGGAACCGGCCGAGTGGCACCGAAGGTGAGGGTCAGCGCGGGCTGGCAGGTGTACAACGCGCTCGCGGCGGTCGGTGACATCACGGGCGACGGGAAGAACGACTTGCTGGCCAGGGACAGGGACGGGGTGCTCTGGCGGTACACCGGCACCGGCTCGGGCACCTTCCTTGCGAAGTCCCGGATGGGGCCGGGCTGGCAGAAGTATCCGAAGGTGTTCTGAGGCATGCGGCGCGCGGGCACGGTTCGGCGGATCGGTTATCAGAGCGTGCTGTGAACCGCGCATGTCGTGCCCCCGGCGAGGGAATCGCTGGGGGCATGACAAACCGCGAAGCCGGGGCCGCCGAGCCCCCACCACCGCCCGACGCCACCGCGACGGCTCCCGCCTCTGTGGGAGCTCCCACCACCGCGACGGCTCCCACCCCGACCTCCGACGAAGACCGCCTGGCCGAACTCGGCTACACCCAGGTCCTCGCCCGCCGGATGTCCGCCTTCTCCAACTACGCCGTCTCGTTCACGATCATCTCGGTGCTCTCCGGCTGCCTGACGCTCTACCTGTTCGGGATGAACACCGGCGGTCCCGCCGTCATCACCTGGGGCTGGGTCGGGGTCGGCCTGATGACGTTGTTCGTCGGCCTGGCGATGGCGGAGATCTGTTCGGCGTACCCGACCTCCGCGGGCCTCTACTTCTGGGCCCACCGTCTCGCCCCACCGCGTTCGGCGGCGGCCTGGGCGTGGTTCACGGGCTGGTTCAACGTCCTCGGGCAGGTCGCCGTCACCGCGGGCATCGACTTCGGGGCGGCGTCGTTCCTGGGTGCGTACCTGAACCTTCAGTTCGGCTTCGAGGTCACGCCGGGCCGTACGATCCTGCTGTTCGCCGCCATCCTGATCCTGCACGGCCTGCTCAACACGTTCGGCGTGCGGATCGTGGCGATCCTCAACAGCGTGAGCGTCTGGTGGCACGTCGTCGGCGTCGCGGTCATCGTCGGCGCCCTCACCTTCGTACCGGACTCGCACCAGTCGGCGTCGTTCGTCTTCACCGAATTCGTCAACAACACCGGGTGGGACAGCGGCTTCTACGTCGTGATGATCGGCCTGCTGATGGCCCAGTACACCTTCACCGGGTATGACGCCTCCGCCCATATGACGGAGGAGACCCATGACGCGGCGATGGCGGGCCCACGCGGAATCGTCCAGTCCATCTGGACCTCCTGGATCGCCGGCTTCGTCCTCCTCCTCGGCTTCACCTTCGCCATCCAGTCGTACGACGGAGCCCTCACCTCCCCGACCGGCGCCCCGCCCGCCCAGATCCTCCTGGACGCCCTGGGCGCCACGACCGGCAAACTCCTGCTGCTCGTCGTCATCGGAGCCCAGCTCTTCTGCGGCATGGCCTCCGTCACCGCCAACAGCCGCATGATCTACGCCTTCTCCCGGGACGGCGCACTGCCCTTCTCCCACATCTGGCACACAGTCAGCCCGCGCACCCGCACCCCTGTCGCAGCGGTCTGGCTCGCCGCGATGGCAGCCCTCGCCCTCGGCCTCCCGTACCTGATCAACGTCACCGCTTACGCCGCCGTGACCTCGATCGCCGTGATCGGCCTCTACATCGCGTACGTCATCCCCACCCTGCTCCGTCTGCTGCGCGGCGACGACTTCACCCCGGGCCCCTGGCACCTGGGCCGCTGGTCGCGCCCCATCGGCATCGTCGCTGTGGTGTGGGTGGCGGTGATCACTGTGCTCTTCATGCTGCCCCAGGTGTCGCCGGTCACCTGGGAGACCTTCAACTACGCCCCGATCGCGGTCCTGGTGGTCCTCGGCTTCGCGGCCACCTGGTGGCTGACCTCGGCCCGCCACTGGTTCCTCAAGCCGGATCACAAGCGCACGAACACGGCCGACGGGCCCCGCTGACCGGCCGGCGCCCACCCCGCGACCGGGCGCGACGGGCCCGGCACCGGATACCGGATCGGCTGCCGGGCCCGGGCGGGCTATGCTCGGGGGTGATCCGCGAGGGCCGTTAGCTCAATTGGTCAGAGCAGCGGACTTTTAATCCGTTGGTTGTGGGTTCGAGTCCCACACGGCCTACGCGATGCAGGGAGGGTTAACCCCTTCTGACCTGCTACTTAGCGCCTCGACCGGCTTCGGCCGGTCGAGGCGCTTCGTCGTTCCCGGCCTCGTGCGTGAGCGGACGGTCCGACAGCAGGCCCTACGGAGGGGGCTTTACGGGCACGTGGCACCAAAGCGGCGGCGGCTTCTGCGGCAGCCTTGTCGACCTCGGGTAGCAGGCTCGTGAACGTGTCCGAGGTCAGGGTGATCGTGGAGTGGCGCAGGGCCTCTTTGATCGTGTGCAGATCGCCGCCCGCGCCGCGGGTGAGAGTGGCGGCGACGTGGCGCAGATTGCAGCGTGTCCGCCAGGAGCCGCCGGCGCGGGTGGGGGTTCGGAATTTGCACGAACTCCTACCTTTATTGGTTCTCCCTTGTTCATTGCTTGTCTAAGTGCTGGCCATCGAGGCGGAACAGTGGAGGTCGGCGCCCAGCGGGTGACCGAGGGCCACGATCACCCAACCTCCGCGAGGTGGAGACAAGCATGTCTTCCAGTGTCATACGCATGGCCGCGATAGCCGGAGTCACCGCCCTTACGGTCCTCACGGCCACGTCCTGCGCTGACGGGGGCGGTGGCACGGACACGAAGGACAAACCGGCCGCGGCCGCTTCACCGCAGTCCGACGGAAAGGCCGTGAAGAACGAGAAGAAGAAGGAGGGTGCCCACTGGGGTTACAAGGGAGCCGACGGTCCGGCGAACTGGGCGACCCTCGCCGAGGACTTCGAGGCGTGTGAGGCCGGGCACGAGCAGTCCCCGATCGATCTCGACGACGACAAGGTGGACGAGGCCCCGGTCGACAAGGCAGTGACCATCGACTACAGACCCGTCACCGCGGAGCTGGTGAACAACGGCCACACCATCCAGGCCAATGTCTCCACCGGCAGCAAAATCGTCATCGACGGCACCTCCTACGACCTCAAGCAGTTCCACTTCCACCTCCCGAGCGAGCACACGGAGGAGGGCGAGCACACCGCGATGGAGATGCACTTCGTGCACGTGGACAAGAACGGCAAGCTCGCCGTCGTGGCCGTGTTGATGGAGGAGAAGGCGGGCAAGTCCGCCTTCGCGGACCTCTTCAAGAAACTGCCGTCCGAGGAGGGCGTCACGGCGAGGATCGCCAAGGCATTCGACCTCACCGCGTTCCTGCCCGGTGACCGCAAGCAGTACCAGTACGAGGGCTCACTGACGACCCCGCCGTGCACCGAGGGCGTCAAGTGGACCGTTCTCAAGGACCTCGTCCGGGTCGCCCCGGACGAGGTGGCCGCGTACAAGGAGTTGTTCCCGAAGAGCAATCGGCCGACCCAGCCGCTGAACGACCGCGAGCTCACCGTCGTGGCCGAGTAACCCCGGATCCCGACACCCGAGGGCCGTTCTGGCTCTCGAGCGCCCGGCCACAACAGGCCCTGGCGCAGTTGTGCCGTCTGGTCCCAGTTCTGGGCTCGTTCAGCCCAGTCCGGGCTCGTCCGGACAGGGCCGCCCCGAACACTCCGCCGCAGGTCAGGACACCTACGACCCCCGCCGGCCCCCCGGGCGGACATGTGGAAAGCGTGTCGGGGGAAACCCCTCACGAGTTCGAATCTCGTATCCTCCGCACTCGCCCGCAAGGGCAACGAAGGCCCCGACCGGGAAACCGGCCGGGGCCTTCGTCGTCTCCGTCTCAGCTTCCGTCACAACCGGATCTCTCACCCGGCTGCGTCAGCGTGCTTCGGCTGGGCAACAAGTCGGCCGCCGACCGAAGCCTGACTCTCAGCGACGGGCGCCGAGCCGACAGCGGCCGGTTTCCGGAGCAGGAGCAGCGCTGCGTCGTCGTGGAGCCGACCGCCGACGTGCGCCAGCAGCTCGTCGTGGAGCGCGGCGAGGGTATGGGACGGCTCATCCGAGATGTGCCGCGCCACCCGCTCGACGAGCGGGTAGAACTCACGATCGTGGTTGCGAGCCTCGGTGACACCATCGGTGTACAGGAGCAGCTGGTCACCGTCAGTGAAGGGCAGTACCTGAAGACTCGGGGTTTCGCCGGTAAGGCCACGCAGCCCGAGCGGTGGAGCCGGATGGATCGGCTCGACGGCCAGTACATGGGAACCGCGGACCACCAGCGGCGGGGCGTGCCCGCAGTTGACCACTTCCACGCGCCCGGCCCCGGGGTATCCGGCGACCACGGCGGTGACGAAGTCGTCGGAACCCAGATTGCGCGCCAGGCTCCGCTCGATCCTGCTGACGACGTCGAGGAGGTCGGGCTCGTCGTAGGCGGCCTCGCGGAAGATACCGAGCACCAGAGCGGCGGTGCCCACCGCGGGCAGTCCCTTGCCGCGCACGTCGCCGACGATCACCCTGACCCCGTATGGAGTCGGCACCAGCGCGTAGAGGTCCCCGCCGATGCGGGCCTCCGCCGCGGCGGCGCTGTAGCGGACGGCCACCTGAAACGGGCCGACCCTCGCGGGCACGGGCTTGAGGAGGGCGTGCTGGGCGGCCTCGGCGACCGAGCGCACGGCTGCGAGTACCCGTTCGCGGCGCACGCGCAGCCCGCTCGCCATGGCACTGGCCAGGGTTACGGCGCCCAACGCTGACAGCACGATTGCCAGCTCGCGACCCGGTACACCGTCGCGGACCCCGAGCGCAGCGCCCAGAACGGCGCCGAGGAAGCCGACACAGAGAACCCCCCGCGGCCGACTGGTGGTGGCGGCCAGCGCGGGTCCGGCGGCGAGCAGTGGCAGCCAGGTCATCCCGGCTCCGCTGACGAGGGCGAGGAGTACAACGACAGAGACGATCAATACGGGCGTACCGGCGGCGAACTGCGCGGCGGTGCCCGTCCGGGGCTTCGTGAAGGGCCACATCGGCCACCAGCCGCCTTCATGGTCTCGGGCCTGACTCATGTTGTGGTCCGCACTCCTCTCCCGATGGCGTCGTATTTGCCCTGAATGTCTCTTTCATTCAGGGAACAGGTTCCGTGCGGGTGCCACAAGGAGAGGAATTTCAGATAGTGAGCGAAAGACCCCTGGTCACGCGACCGGCTGTCGGCACCAGTCGCGCTCGCACCTCATCGATGCGGGCGAGCCGGTCCGCCCGCAGGGAGACACCGAGCGAGCCGAGCCTGTCGCCGCTGTATACGGGCACCGCGACGCAGACCGTACCGAGGGCGTACTCCTCCAGGTCCATGACGGCCTGGGCGGTGGCCGACGAGTCGAGTTGCCTGAGCAGTTCGGAACGGTGGGTGATGGTCCGGGGCGTGAGGTCGGCGAGGGAGTGCCGGGAGAGGTAGTCATTGCGGGAGTCGTCGTCCAGCTCGCGCAGCACGCACTTCCCGAGCGCGGTGGCGTGCCCGGCGTCCTCGAATCCCACCCACAGGTCGACCCGGGGTGCCCGCGGGCTGTCGACGATCTCGGCGACCCGGATCTCGCCCTCCTCGTAGAAGGTCAGGTAAGCGGCGGCCGACAGTTCGTCCCGCAGAGCGGCGAGCGTGGGGCGGATACGGCTGAGCAGGGCCTGCCCGCGGCTTCCGGCACGCAGCGCGTCCAGCTGGTCCCCGATGACGTACCCGCCGTCGTCCAGCTTCCGTACGTACCCGTCGTGGACCAGTGTCCGCAACAGGTGATAGGTGGTGGCCAGAGGCATGCCCGTCTCGCGCGCCAACTGCTTCGCCGGCGCGCCGCTCTCGTGCGCGCCCACCGCTTCCAGCAGGCGGAACGCTCTCTGTACGGAAGTGATGAGCGTGGGGCCGTCGTGCGCAGCCATAAGACCAGCGTGCGCCCGGCTCACCACCTGGGCAAGGCCCCTTCAGCCGGATCGCCGGCATAGCGCGGCGGGCACTCGTTGCGTCTCGGCACCCTGGACGCGTGCGCGATGCGTGAGCGGACGTACTGGGATGACGCAACCAGATCTGGACTGGACGTCAAGCAGCAGCTCTCTGACCAGGCTGTTCTGGACCGGAGGGGTATACAGCGGAAGTCCCGGCAGGAACCTGCCGGGACTTTTAATCCGTTGGTTGTGGGTTCGAGTCCCACACGGCCTACGCGATGCAGGGAGGGGAAGCCCCCTCTGACCTGCTACTTAGCGCCTCGATCGGCCAGACGACTATTCGGACAGCGTGTTGGGCGGCAGAGGCAGTCGCTGAGCTTGGATGCGTGAGCGGGGTGCTGACGGCGCTGCATGGTCGTCACTAGGCAGCGCCGTCCCGGTTACGTCGCTGCGCCGGTGTCCGGGGCCGAATCAAGGACATCCCATGGGGCCAGGGCGTCCGCTCCCGCGCCCGCGAGGGTGACCTTCCCGGAGTGCACAGTGTCGAGCTGGTCAACCTGCTTCCCGTACCACTCGATGGCGGCAAGGGTGAGCGACAGCGCGGCGGCCTGCGCCTGGTTCTCCGGTGCGACGTGGTGGAACACCATGCCCAGTCGGGCCGTGCCCTCAGTGCAGCGGACCACGCAAACGGCCACGCAGTCAGTTGCGCCTGGTCCGCCTGGAGCCACGGAGTCGATCGACAGGATGCTCAGGGTGGCTTTCTCAGGCACGTCGGTGGGCCTCCTCGACGAACTGCGCGATCTGCTCAGGGGTGAGTTCGGGAACATCGTTTCGAGGAGCGGATCGATATCCCCGTTGCCGATTCTGCGTGGGACGTTGATACCCATCTCGGAGAGGATCTCCCTGGCCACGGACGACGGTATCTGTCCGGAGGCACGGGAGGAGAGCTCCGCCGGGCTCAGCTCGACTGGCCACTCGGCTTCCCGCCTGACGTATCCCTCGTGGACCGGGACTCCGTCCAGCGCGGCGCGCGGATAGATCTCTACGACGGCATCGCTGAATCACTCGGCTTGCGTCGCGAAGACTGTAGCGACCCCGGGGTCGGATGACGTCGGCGTGATGCCGTGGCGTTGCACGCCGGGGCTTCCTTCGAAACCGAGCTGCCATTGTCACTGCGGCCATCGAAGGAACGCCGCTACCGGGTGGCCGACCCTTACCTGCGGTTCTGGCTCGCATTCCTGGACCCGCAGCAACGACGTCGAAATCGACTTGGTGGGCGCCGACCGTCATCCGGTGGCCAAGCAGTTGCTCTTCCTCGGCTCGGTCAAATCGCTGGAGAACGCCCCGTTCGACAGCCACGACCTGGCCGCGCTGCAGAAGCACCGGGCGGCGATCACCGACGAGCCCGTGCCTCTCGTGGCTGTCTCCCGCAACGGGATCAGCTGTTCCGGGCTCCAGGCGGCGTACGGCCCCGAGGAACTGCTCGGCGCCTGGCGCAAGGCATCAGCGGGGATGGCCTCCTGTGGTTGCAGTTCTGGCTGCGTTCACCGACGTGGAGCACCGTTCGGAAACCCCACCGGCGCCGAGTGCACCGCAGGTCAAAACGTGCCCGTACGCCCCGTGAGGGGTTGTCCCCAACACGCTTTCCAAATGTTCGCCTGGGGGTTCACCCGGGCACGATGTCGAAGGGCTCCACCGTTCGCGGTGGGGCCCTTCGGCGTTGTCCGTCTCAGTTGCCCTTCTGCGGCTCCCAGAGCATGTCGCCCATGCGCTGTCGGCGCCACGGTGGGCAGAGCGCCCTCGCAACGGGGCCGAGGGTGGCGTGCTGCGACCGGGAGCGAGGGCCGCATGGGACCACCCGGCTGACAGGTGGTCAGGGAATCCGGTGAACGCCGGATGTCGGCCTGCCGCCACCGCCGCGAACCTGCTAGCTGTGAACGCGGTAGCTAAGCGTGCATGCTACGAAAATTCTCAATGTCCTCAAGAAAGATCTGGAATGCCCAAAATCTTCCCTTTCGCCCTCCTCGCGCTCGCTCTTGCGGTCGCACCTCTGACCCCGGCGGTGGCCAAGGCGCCCCCGCAGTCCGACCTGGTCCCCGGCGGGTACATCGTGACCCTCAAGGACACAGCCGCTCCCGACGGTGCCGGCATGAACGCGGCTGTGGACGCGGCTGTCGAGCAGGCCGCCGGTCTGGGTGCCAATGTGCAGCACGTGTACCGCTACGCCCTCCACGGCTACGCCGCGTCCATGAGCCGGAGCGCCGCAGCCGCGATCGCCGACGACCCGCAGGTGAGTTCGGTGGAGCCCGACCGGCGGGTACAGGCCACCGCTCAGTCGGTCCCGACCGGTGTGGATCGGGCAGAGGCCGACAAGAGCCCCACAGCGGCCATCGACGGTGTCGACACGCGGGTGAACGTCGATGTCGCCGTCATCGACACCGGGATCAACCCGAACCACCCCGACCTCAATGTGTACCGGGCCGGCGGCAAGAACTGCTGGTTGCCCAGCCTGCCCCCCTCCGACTGGCACGGTCACGGTACGCATGTCGCCGGAACCATCGGCGCCCTGGACAACGGCACCGGGGTGGTCGGTACGGCACCGGGCGCCCGGCTCTGGCCGGTGCAGGTGCTCGACCCCTCGGGCAGCGGCACCACCTCGGCGGTCATCTGCGGCATCAACCACGTCACCCAGCACGCGGACGAGATCGAGGTCGCCAACATGAGCCTGGGCGGCGCGGGCACCGACGACGGCAACTGCGGCAAGAGCAACAACGACGCCATGCACCGGGCGATCTGCAACTCCGTCGCCAAGGGCGTCACCTACACCGTGGCGGCCGGCAACGACCACGCCGACGCCAAGAACATGATCCCCGCCGCGTACGACGAAGTGATCACCGTCAGCGCCCTGGCCGACTTCGACGGCAAGCCGGGGCGTCTCGGCCGGCCGACGTGCCGCAACGACCAGGACGACACCTTCGCCGACTTCTCCAACTACGGCTCCGACGTCGACCTGATCGCGCCCGGCGTGTGCATCCGCTCCACCTCCAACAGCGGCGGCTACACCACAATGTCCGGCACCTCGATGGCCGCGCCCCACGTCGCAGGCGGCGCAGCGCTGTACCGGGCCACCCACCCCGGCGCACTGCCCCAGACCGTCAAGACGGCTCTGCGGGCCGCCGGCAGCCTCGACTGGACCTGGCCCTCCCAGGACGGCGACGCCACCAAGGAGCGTCTGCTCAGACTCACGTCCTTCTGACGGCGGTCACCTGCACCATGGCGTGGGCGCGCACCGGCACGCGCAACGAACAGCGACACTCCGCCTCGCGATACACAGCAGGTCAGGACGCTCCCGAACAGACCCGGACGGCCGGACGGCCACTTGGAAAGCGTGTTGGGTCGCAACGCCAGTCGTTGAGCCCGGATGCGTGAGCGATGCGTTTTGCGGACGTGTTGGCACGACGCGCTCGCCCCACCCGGTTCCGACCGGGTGGGGCGCTTCTGTGTGAGCTGTGGGTCTGACGGGCCTACAGGTCCACGCGGGACGGCAGTGCGGTGGGGCGGCCGTAGGCGAGGATGCGGGTGCAGACCTCGGACTGGGGCCGCGAGTGGGCGGCGGCCCGTCGTGGGGGCGGCTAGTCGAGGCCCTCCGCCCTCAGGTCGTAGACCAGTAGCAGCGTTCGGTAGGACTCTTCGGGTACGTCCTTGCAGGCCTTGGGGCGCTTGCTGAGCGTCGAGTTGTTGTCCAGTGCTCGCTCGCACGTGGCCCGCGTCTCCGCTTCGGACTGTGCGCAGGCGGTGAGAGCCGCGAGCAGGAGCGTCGCTGCGAGTGCGGTGCCGACGGCGGTGGCGGACGTACGGGTGCGCATGGTCTCCCCGGGGGCGTGCGTGACTACGTAACAAGGGAGACATTGTCGGGCAACAGGGATGATCTCGTGCGGTAGTTGGCGTCATGTGCACCCGGACGGGTCACCCCTGGAGAGGTGTGCTGACGGTCATGCGGTCGGTTCGATGTTCTGGTTGGCGTGGAACAGGTTGTCGGGGTCGTACGTCTTCTTGACGGCGGCGAGCCTGTCGAAGTGGCCGCGGTAGGTGGACCTGACGCGCTCCGGGCCCTCGCCCGCGCCTATGAAGTTCACGTACGCGCCGCCCATGGAGTGCGGGTGCAGCTCGTCCCAGTAGTCGACGGCCCACTGGGTGACCGCCCCGGCGTTGGCCGGGTCGGGATCGACGCCGGCGATGACGCCCGACCAGACGGCGTCACGGAAGGCCCACGCGGTGTCGTCCTGACCGACCCGGCCCGCCGCCCCGTCGACCGGGTAGAGGTGCATCGTCGACAGATCGGTGGGGAGGCTCTCCGCGTATCTGGCGTGCACATCGATGGCCTCGTCCGTGATCCGGTCGAAGAAGTCCCCGCGCCAGTACCACTGGAGGCCCTTGGGGATCAGTTCGTCGAACAGGCTCTGGAGCCCCGGATAGGGCATCGGCGAGGTGAAGTGGAAGGCGGGCGGACCGGGGTCGTTGACCACCGTCAGGGCTTCCTCCACCCCGGCCGGGTCCCCCGTGAAACACCACACGACCCCGCACATCTTCTGGCCGTGGATCTCCTCGGGGAACGGCGGGCCGGGCGGGATGGTCAGCGACGCGAAGAAGCCGTATACGTCGTCGGGGGCCTGCGGCATGAACTCCCGGTACCAGCGCAGCACTTCACCGATCATGTCCAGCGGCCACACGGTGATCCCCATGCCTACTGTGTCCACCGGGTGCAGCCGGAAGTCGAACGAGGTGACGACGCCGAAGTTCCCGCCGCCGCCGCGCAGCGCCCAGAACAGGTCCGGGTTCTCGTCCTCGCTCGCCGTGACGAAGCTGCCGTCCGCGAGGACCACATCGGCGGAGACCAGACTGTCCACCGTCAGACCGTACTTTCGGGTGAGGTAGCCGTGTCCGCCGCCGAGGGTGAGGCCCCCGACGCCCGTCGTCGACATGATGCCCGCCGGGGTCGCCAGGCCGAAGCCGTGTGCGGCGTGATCGAGGTCGCCGAGCTGTGCGCCTCCGGCGACCCGGGCCGTTCTCGCGGCCGGGTCGACCCGTACGCCGCGCATCGGCGACAGGTCGATCGTGACGCCACCCTCGACGAGGCACAGGCCCGGACCGCTGTGCCCGCCGCCCCGGACGGCGAGTTCCAGTCCGTTGTCGCGGATGAAGTCGACCGCGGCCATGACATCGGCCGTGTCCCTGCAGCGCACGAGCGCCGCCGGCCGTCTGTCGATCATGGCGTTGTAGAGGCTGCGGGCCTGTCCGTACTCCGGGTCGTGCGGCACTATGACCGGGCCGCGCAGCGCGGTCTTCATCGCTTCGAATGTGGTGTCGTCCATACCGTCTCCTCGCCGACGCGTGGGCCGCGACGCACCGGTCATCTCTTCTGCTTCGGTCGGCGGCCGCTTCACGCCGACGCTCGGCATCCCCGCGAGTCACAGGCGGACCGGCACCGCAGGGCAGGTACTTCAAGCCTCCCGCCGGTCGGGAAGCCGCGCAATCCGGCCGCCGTTGTGTGTGCGGGGCGGTAGCCGGCGCGCGCCGGAAGGCCGGATTCCGGGCACGGGGGGACCATGAAGTCATGGACGGGGAAGCCATGGACGGGGAAGTCGTGGACGGGTACGGGCGCCTCGACGGCATCAGTACGCCCGGGCGCCTCGCCGGGCCGACCGAGGGCATCAGCCCGGAGGAGCTCGCGCTCGCGGCCCGTAACCACGGCCTCCCGCTGGAGGCCTTGCGGTACGAGGTCACGCCGCCCGGTCTCCACTACGTACTCGTCCATTACGACATCCCCGCCGCCCGGGCCGAGGACTGGCAGCTCACCGTCGACGGCCGGGTACGGAAGCCGCTGACGCTGGACCCGGCGGCCCTGCGGTCGTTCCCCGCCGTCACGCAGCGGGTGACGATGGAGTGCGCGGGCAACGGCCGCGCCGGGCTCGCGCCGAGGCCCGTGAGCCAGCCGTGGCTGGTCGAGGCGGTCGGCACGGCCGAGTGGACCGGCGTACCCCTGCGGCTGCTGCTCGCCGAGGCAGGCGTGGAGGCGGACGCCGTCGAGGCCGTCTTCGGCGGCGCGGACCACGGGGTCGAGCGCGGCGTCGAGCAGGACTACCGGCGGAGCCTGCCTCTGGACGTGGCCGCGGGGCGCGACCCGGAGGTGCTGGTGGCGTACGGCATGAACGGAGCGCCACTGCCGCCGCAGCACGGCTTTCCGCTGCGGCTGGTGGTGCCCGGCTGGTACGGCATGGCATCCGTGAAGTGGCTGCGCGGGATCACGCTCACCGCGACCCCGTTCACCGGATTCCAGCAGGCGGTTGCCTACCGCTACCGGCAGGAGGCCGGTGAGCCGGGCGAACCCGTCACCCGCATCGCTCCCCGGGCGCTGATGATCCCGCCGGGCTTTCCGGACTTCATGTCGCGGACCCGTGTCGTACGCCCAGGAGCGGTGCTGCTGGAAGGCCGCGCGTGGTCCGGGCGCGCCCCCGTCGTACGAGTCGAGGTGAGCACGGACGGCTGCCGGACGTGGAGCGATGCCGTCCTCGGTACGAGCACTCCGGAGGAGCACGGCGCGCACGCCTGGGCATGGCGGGGCTGGCAGGCGCACTGGACGGCCACCCCCGGCAGCCACGTGCTCGGCGTCCGCGCCACCGACGCCACCGGCAGCACCCAGCCCGTCGTCCAGCGATGGAACCGTGGCGGTTTCGGCAGCAACCACGTCCAGCGGATCTCCGTCCTCTGCGCACCGGAGACCGGCTGACCGTCGTCCGCCGCGAGAGTGGTCATGAGTCCGCCCGGGATGCCGTAGAGTTGTGTTTACGACGCGGGGTGGAGCAGCTCGGTAGCTCGCTGGGCTCATAACCCAGAGGTCGCAGGTTCAAATCCTGTCCCCGCTACTGAAAGATCCGGGCCCGGCACGCACACAGCGTGCCGGGCCCGAGTCGTTTCCTGGGTCCGGCAGGCCGACAGCGTGTGACCGGGGCGTGCGTAGTACCTCCGCGCTCCCCCCTTTGGCCGACGAGGAGTCGCCGCGCGGCGCGGCTCCGGTCAGCCTGGGTGGGGCGCGGTACCGTCCGCAACCGTAGGCGGACCCGGGCAGGAGAACTCAGGTGGGGAAGCGGGACACAGGGCGGCGCGGGGCTCCCGGGGGAGTCCGTGCTCGTCGGTTCGTCCGCATGCTGCCCGCGCTGATGATCGCGGGCGGGATGCTCTTCGACCTCGCGACCCCGCCCACCTTCACCCCCGTGCCCCTCTTCGTGGCCGCTCCCCTGATCGCCGCACCGTTCTTCTCGCGGGCCGGCACGCTCCGGACGGGAATCGCCGCCGCCCTCGTCATGGCGGTACTGGACCTGTACAGCCGCACGCTCAGTCAGGTCGAGCCGGTCATCGAGCTGGTCACCGTGGTCACCGCCGGGCTGCTCGCCCTCTTCATCAACGGTGTCGTCCGGCGGGGCAACGAGCAGCTGGCATCGGCCCGGGTCATCGCGGAGACCGCCATGCGGGCGGTGCTGCCGACGCCGGCCGACCGGATCGGCGGGCTCCAGGTCGCGGCACGGTACGAGGCGGCTCAGGCGGACGAGTTCGTCGGCGGTGACCTGTTCGCCGTCGTGGACACTCCGTACGGGGTACGGCTGGTGGTCGGGGACGTACGGGGCAAGGGTCTTGACGCGGTCGGGGCGGTGGCGGTGGTCATCGGGGCGTTCCGGGAGGCCGCCGAGCAGGAGCGCTCTCTGGAGGGCGTGGCGCAGCGCCTGGAGCGGGCGCTGGCGCGGGAGCGGACGCGGCGCGGCGGGCTCGATGCCATGGAAGGGTTCATCACCGCCGCACTCGCCGAGATCCCGCCCGGGGTCGGTCTGGTGCGGCTCGTCAACCGGGGGCACCCCGAACCGATCCTGCTGCACGCCGACGGAAGGCTGGACGTGCTCGTGTCGTCCTCGCCCGCGCTGCCGCTCGGGATGGATCTGGGTGTGTGGCCGGACCGGTCGGAGGAGTGGCCGCTGCCCGCGGGGACGACGCTGCTGATGTTCACCGACGGCCTCTCCGAGGCACGCGACGCGGCCGGGGCCTTCTACGATCCGGCTGCCCGGTTGCGGGGGCGGATCTTCCCCGGGCCCGAGGAGCTGCTGTCCGCGCTCACCGACGACGTACGCCTGCATACGGGCGGTCTGTCCACGGACGACATGGCGCTGCTCGCGGTCGGCCGGCCGGCGGAGGGGCAGCCCGAGCGGCGGCGGACCGTGAAGATCGTGGGCCGGGGAACCCCCGGGGGAGCGGAATGAGCCAGTCGGTGACGGGCCGTCGGCGGGCGCCGCGCGACCGGTGCTGCGGAGCGGGGCCACCGTCCGTAACCGAAGGGTGCCCCTCCGCATAACATTTGACGCAACGTCAGAAATCGGATGGCGGACGAGGGGTGTTCAACTCGCCCGATTGCACCCGGTTGTATCCCGGTAAGTCCAGGCCGAAGTCGCGAATGATCACTCGGAACAGCTTGGAATCGGACCCGTCCGTCTATTAACGTTCGATAACGCAGCGCGGTCGTCCCAGTCGTCGTAAGAGGCGGCACCGTGCGCGAGCGCCGAATTCCGCAAGGAAACCGGGGAACCACCTACATGGGGTGAATCGGGCCACCTGTGTCTCGCGAGAGGCAGAGCGGCCCGTAGGAGACCTTCCTGCTCCGAACCCGTCAGCTAACCCGGTAGGCGAGAAGGAAGGAAAGGAGTGCGCCCACGTGGCGTCCAACAAGCCTGCCCCCGAGGCCCCGTCACCCTTCGGCACCGATACTCTCGGTGCCCAGGACAGGACCTGGGAGGAATGGAATCCCACCGAGGAGTCCATCCGGCCCGTTCGCGGCAGGCATCGCGTAGCCAAGCAGCGCGGTCTCGCTCGTAGCTCCACCGTCCTCGGGGTCGGCGTCATCGCGGCAGTCGGTGCGGGTGGCATGGCCACCGCTCAGGGCAAGCCGCCGGTCTCCATCTCTCTTCCCGATTCCATCGCGGACAATCTGCCCGACGCCAAGTCCCTTCCCGGCGTCGGCTCTTTGATGTCCGACGACTCCGACGCGAAGGACACCGCCACGGTGGCCGCGTCGTCCCCGCTCACCACCGCCGGCATCACCACCGCGGAGGCCGAGCAGGGCACGACGGACGCCGGAGAGGCGCTGCGCACCCGCATCCTCCAGCAGGCCGAGCAGCAGCAGGCCAGCGCCGACGCCGAGGCCAGGGCCGCCGAGGAGAAGGCGGCAGCCGAGAAGGCCGCCGCCGAGGCCAGGGCCCAGCAGGACGTGGCCGAGGCCAAGGTCGCCGCCGAGAAGAAGGCGGCCGAAGAGGCAGCCGCGCGCAAGGCGGAGGCCGAGCGGCTCGCCAAGCTGGCCGCCAGCTTCACCCTGCCGGTCTCCTCGTACACGATCACCTCGACCTTCGGTCAGTCCGGCCCCATGTGGTCCTCCGGCTACCACACCGGCCTCGACTTCGCGGCGGGGGCGGGCACACCGATCAAGGCCGTGCACGGCGGGACCGTCACATCGGCCGGCTGGCACACTTCGTACGGCTACCACACCGTCATCGAGCTCGACGACGGTACCGAGGTCACGTACAGCCACCAGTCCTCGATGAACGTCACCGCGGGCCAGAAGGTCAACACCGGCGACGTCATCGGCCGCGTCGGCGCGACCGGCAATGCGAGCGGGGCCCACCTCCACCTGGAGGTCCACACCCCGGGCGGCTCGGGCATCGACCCGATGAGCTGGTTGCGCAGCAAGGGCCTCCCGGTCTGAGACCCGGCAGTTGAGACACCGCGTCCCGTTCCCCGGACGCACCTGAACCCCGGCAGCCCTGACGCACACCCCCCGACGTCAGGGCTGCCGGTTTGCCGTTTTTTGGGGCGCTTTCGCGCCGGGAAACGGAATAGCGCGGTTCGGTGACGGGGTTGAACCACCCATGACTTCTCTCCGTACGCTCGGCTCCTCCGGCCTTCAGGTCTTCCCCCTCGCCCTTGGTGGCAACGTTTTCGGCTGGACGGCCGACGAGACACAGTCCTTCGCCGTGCTGGACGCCTATGCCGCGGCGGGCGGCAACTTCATAGACACCGCCGACTCGTACTCGGCCTGGGTGCCGGGCAACGAGGGCGGCGAATCGGAGACCGTCGTCGGCAAGTGGCTCGCCTCGCGCGGCAACCGCTCCGAGATCGTCGTCGCCACGAAGGTCGGCGCCCACCCCTCGTACAGGGGGCTCTCCGCCACCACCATCAAGGGCGCGGCCGAGGAATCGCTGCGCCGGCTCGGCACCGACCACATCGACCTCTACTACACGCACTTCGACGACGAGACCGTCCCCGTCGAGGAGATCATCACCGCCCTCGACCAGCTGGTGAAGGACGGCAAGGTGCGCGAGATCGCCGCTTCCAACATCAGCCCCGAGCGGCTGCGGGCCTCGCTGGACTTCTCCGAGCGTGAGGGCCTGGCCCGTTACGTCGCACTGCAGCCGCACTACAACCTCGTCTCACGCGACACCTACGAGGGCGGGCTCCAGGACACGGCCGCCGCCGCCGGCCTCGCCGCCGTCCCGTACTTCGCACTGGCCTCTGGTTTCCTCACCGGCAAGTACCGCGCGGGCGCCACGGTCGACAGTCCGCGGGCCGACAAGGCGGGCCAGCACCTGGAGTCGGAGCGCGGGCAGAAGGTTCTCGCCGCGCTCGACAGCATCGCGACGGAGCGCGGAGCGGAGATCGCGACCGTCGCCCTGGCCTGGCTGGCCTCCCGTCCCACCGTGGTGGCACCGATCGCGTCGGCCCGTACGGTCGAGCAGGTGCCCGCGCTGGTCGCGGTCGCCGGCCTTCAGCTGACCGAGCAGGAGCAGGCGGCGCTGACGGAAGCCTCCGCCTGACGCACTCAACGCACCTGACGGCGAGGTGAGTCGTACGGGTGTGGGTGGTGCGGGTGTGAGTGGTACGGCGGCTGTTGGTACGCACGCTGCTGGTACGGCGGCTGTTGGTACGGGAATCCGGCGGGCGGGGCTGCCCGGTTCAGGTACGGGTTGTAGCCGCCGTACCACTGGTGCGGGGCCGGGAGCGGTGCCGACGGGCGCGATCCGAGCCGGCCCGCCGCGTACGTCAGGGCCGGGCCCGCGACCTCCCTGCGCTCCCAGAGGTGGTGCAGCAGCTCCTGCTCCCGTACGGCGAAGTCCGGGCCCACCGCACCGCGGCGGGCCCTTCGCCGCAGCACGGCCAGCGACGTCGCGAACGACTCGTACTCGGCCACCGAGCGGGCCGCGGCCCTGCCGCCCGCCCGGCCCGCGCCGCTGTTCCAGTGCCGGGCCACATCGCGGGCCATTCCGCGGGCCCGCATCGAGGAGAGCGCCGACGGCTCGGCGGGAGACAGCCAGCCGGCCGCCGCATACGCCGGCAGCTCGGCGGCGAGGGTGCGCAGCTCGCGCTGGCGCGACCAGATCGCCAGCCAGGTCACCAGGGCGAACGCCGGGACCATGAACGCCCCGTACACCGCGAAGAATCCGTACCGGCCGAAGGTCGACGAGCCGTTCCACAGTGCGTGCATGCCCATGGCGAGGGCGAGTCCCAGCAGCGGGACCGCGATCCGGCGGGCGCGGTGGCGCCGCGCGCTGAGCGCGGCGATCCCGAAGCCGATGCCGGTGAGCACGGTGAACAGGGGATGCGCGAACGGCGACATCACCACACGCACGAAGAACGTCCCGGCCGTCACCGAACCCAGGCCCGCGCTGCCCAACTGCTGGTCCTCGCCGAAGGCGTTGCCCAGATAGAGGATGTTCTCGGTGAACGCGAAGCCGGTCGCGGTGAAACCGGCGACCACGATCCCGTCGACGATGCCGCTGAACTCCCGTCTCCGGAAGAGGAAGATCAGCAGGACCGCGGCGGCCTTCGCGCTCTCCTCGACGACCGGCGCTATCACCGTGGCACCGAGGGTGTCGGCGCTCGACGGGTCCGCGGTCGCCGTGGCTATCCAGCGGGCCGCGAACGTGTTCGCGGTGATCGCGACCAGCGCGGCGGCGCACGCACCCCAGGCGAAGGAGAACAGCAGACTCCGCCAGGGGCCCGGCTCGACCCGGTCCAGCCAGCGGAACGCCGCCATCAGCAGCGGCACGGGCAGTACGGCGAGCCCGAGCCCGACGAGGAAGCCCTCCGTGCCGGTCTGCTCGCGGACCAGGGACAGGATGAGCAGCCCGCAGAGCGCCAGTACGGAGATCACCGCTCCGGCACGGAACGCCTTGCTGCGCCACACCATGCCGACGCGGCGCGGGCGGTAACGCCACTGGCCGCGCTCCGGTACGGCGCCCAGGATCTCGCCGAGCCGTTGCTCCTCGAGAACCGGGACGGCCGGCTGCGGCTGCTGGTGCTGCGTGGACCACTCGGACACCCGATGACCCTAACGAGGGGGACTGACACCTGACCATGGCGCGAGGGGCGCGTGGCCGAGACCGGTTGTGTGCGGCGGCCGAAAGGCCGGCACGCGGGCACCGGCCGTCGCGCTCAGACGCGGGCGAAGAGCAGGTCGTGCACGACGTGCCCCTTGTCCAGGCCCTGGCCCTCGAACCGGGTCAGGGGCCGGAACGCGGGCCGTGGCGCGTACCCGCCGTCCGCCTGGGTGTTCGCGAAGCGGGGGTGCGCGGTGAGCACCTCAAGCATCTGCTCCGCGTACGGCTCCCAGTCGGTCGCGCAGTGGATCACGGCGCCCGGCTTCATCCGCTGGGCCACCAGGTCGAGGAACTCCGGCTGGATCAGCCGCCGCTTGTGGTGGCGGCTCTTGGGCCAGGGGTCCGGGAAGTACACCCGGAGGCCGTCGAGCGCCTCCGGCGCGAGCATCTCGCGCAGCAGGATGATCGCGTCCCCGTTGGCGACGCGGACGTTGCTCAGACCTGTCCGGTCCGCGAGGCTCAGCAGATTGCCCTGGCCGGGGGTGTGCACGTCGACCGCGAGAATCCCGGTGCCCGGGTCGTCGGCCGCCATCTGCGCGGTGGCCTCACCCATCCCGAAGCCGATCTCCAGGATCACCGGCAGTCCGTCGAACAGCTCGGGCAGATCGAGGACACGCAGCCCGTCGATGTCCAGGCCCCACTTCGGCCACAGCCGCTGGAGAGCATCCTCCTGACCGGCGGTGACCCGGCTGCGGCGCGGCTGGAAGCTGCGGATCCGGCGCTCGTGGTGCGAGCCGGCGGGGTCGGCGGCGGGCCCGCCGGGGAAGCGGGGCTCCTGGCGCAGCCGGCGCATCCGCTCGAAGGAGGCGGCACGCAGGGCAGCCGCGTCGTCCGTGGCGCCGGGCGTCTCGGGGGTGAGGTTCAGGGACTCAGACACAATGCCCCGATTCTACGGCGGGTGGCTTCCACCCCGTGGCACGAGCCCGCAGCAGGGCCCGCCGTGCCACCTCCCTCCCGATGGGCAGCGAGGCCGTGGCGGCGGGCGAGGGCGCGTTCAGCACATGCACGGTGTGTGGTGCCTCACGGATCAGGAAGTCGTCGACCAGCGTGCCGTCCCGCAGCACCGCCTGGGCCCTGACGCCCGCGGTGGAGGGGCGCAGATCGTCCTCCGTCACCTCGGGCAGCAGCCGCCGGACGGCCTGGGTGAACGCACGCTTCGAGAGCGACCGGTGCAGCTCGCCCGCCCCGTACCGCCAGTGGCGCCGGGCGATGTGCCAGGACCCGGGCCAGGTCAGCGTGGCCGCGAGCTCGCGCGGGTGCACGACAGGCCAGCTGTATCCCTCGCGGGCCAGTGCGGGCACGGCGTTCGGCCCGATGTGTACGGAGCCGTCGAAGCCCCGGGTCAGATGCACCCCGAGGAAGGGGAAGGCGGGGTCGGGCACCGGGTAGACCAGGCCGCGCACCAGCCGTTCCCTGGCGAGCTCGTAGTACTCCCCGCGGAAGGGGACGATCCGCACTCCCGGGTCGTCGCCCGCGAGCCGGGCGATCCGGTCGCTGTGCAGACCCGCGCAGTTGACGAGGACCCTGGCCCGGACGACCTGGCCGTCCGCCGTCCGCACCGCCACGCCCCAGGGGCGGCGGTCGATCGCGGTGACCTCGGCCCCGTACCGGATCTGCCCGCCCGCCGCGCTCACCTCCGTGGCGAAGCGGGCCGCGACGGAGCCGAAGTCGCACACGCCCGTCGTGCCGACCCGGATCGCCGCGAGCCCGCGTACATGCGGTTCGTACTCCGCGATCTGCGCCGGTCCCAGCTCCTGGACCGGCAGGCCGTGCTCACGGCCGCGCTGTACCAGGCCGTGCAGCCGGGGGAGCTCGGACCGCTCGGTCGCGACGATCAGCTTGCCGGTCACCGCGTGGGCGATGCCGTGCTCCGTGCAGAAGTCGACCAGCTCGGCGGCGCCCTGCACCGCGAAGCGGGCCTTGAGGGAACCCGGGCGGTAGTAGATGCCGCTGTGGATCACTCCGCTGTTGCGCCCCGTCTGGTGGCGGGCCGGCCCCCACTCCTTCTCCAGGACCGTGACCCGGGTGCCCGGAGCGGTACGCGTGATCGCATACGCCGTCGACAGACCGACGATCCCGCCGCCGATCACCAGCACCTCGCAGTCGTACGCCGCGTGCGTCATCATCACGCCACCTCCCACCCCGATAGTGCACTGACCCACTGACAACGGGCTCAAACCAGGGGCGGGCAGGGCGTGGCGCACATCTGTCAGGGTGCCGGTGCCGGGCGAGGTGGGCGTACCGGGGCGTACCGGCGCCTTGCGGACAGCGTCAGCCGCCCGGTGGCCTACGCCGGCCGCCCGGCGGTCTACGCCGGGGCCACCAGCAGCGGTCGGGCCCGCTCCCGCAGCTCCGCGACCCGCGGCTCGTCCCCGTACGGTTCGAGCCGGTGCAGCAGATCCCGTACGTACTCCGTGGTGCGCGCCGAGGAGATCCGCCCCGCCACCTCCACCGCACGCGTCCCCGCCGCGCACGCCGCGTCGAGGTTGCCCGACTCCAGCTCGGCGACCGCCGACACGACGAGGCGCAGACCGTGCGAGCGGACGAACTCCTCGGTGGGTTTGGACAGTGCCTGTTCGGTGAAGCGCCGCACCTGCCGGGGCGCCTTCAGATCGCGGTAGCACTCGGCGGCGTCGGCCGCGAATCTGTCGTACGAGTAGAAGCCCAGCCACGACGGGTCGGCGTCGCCGGTCCGTGAGCGTTCCAGCCAGCTCTCGGCGGCCTTGAGCGCGGCCCCCGCGGCCGGTGCGTCGCCCGCCTTCGCATGGGCGCGCGCCTCCACGAGCCGGAAGAAACTCATGGTGCGGGCGGTGGCGAGGCCGCGGTTGCGCTCGACGGCGGCCTGCGCGAGGTCCACGCCCTCGTCGGCGAAGCCGCGATAGGTGGCCTGGAGGGACATCGAGGCCAGTACATAGCCGCCGAGCGGGACGTCGGCGGCGGCCCGTGCCAGGCGCAGCGCCTGGATGTAATAGCGCTGCGCGGCCTCCTGCTGGCCGGTGTCGAACGCCATCCACCCGGCGAGCCTGGTCAGTTCGGCCGACGCGCCGAACAGCGCGCGGCCCACCTCGTCGCTGTACGAACCGAGGAGCAGAGGTGCCGCGTCGACCCGTAAGCACTCCGGGACCATTGAGGAACGCCAGTCCCCGCCGCCGTACTTGGAGTCCCAGCGGCGTGCGTCCTGTGCCGCCTCACGGAGCTTGGACACATCGCTGTGGCCGACCCGCAGCGGCGAGGCGTCGGACACCGAGTCCGGTCCGGGCTGCACCGGCACACCGGCGTGCGCTCCGTGCGCTCCGAGCGCGCCCTGCGCTCCGGGCGCCCCGAGGATCGCCGCTTCCGCGGCCGTGGAGTCCCGCGCCACCGACGAGTCGGCGGGCGTTATCAGCCAGCGGGATGCGGGTGTCGCGTACGCGCTGACGGAGAACGAACCGGCCAGGGACTGCCAGATCCCGCCGCCACCCCGCCGCCCGGCGAGATCCAGCCGGTACAGATCGGTCGCCGACCGCACCGCCTCGGCCACGTCCCTGGGGAACGCCAGGCCGACCTCGGGCGCCGGGTCGGCGTCCGCGAGCCCGATCTCGTGGAGCGGGACCGGACGGCCGAGTTTGGCGCCGATCGCCGCAGCGATGAGATGGGGCGCGGCGCCCTGGGGCACCATGCCCTTGGCGACCCACCGGGCCACCGAGGTCTTGTCGTACCGAAGTGTCAGACCGCGCTGTGCTCCGAGGTCGTTGACCCGCCGGGCGAGCCCGGCGTTACTGATTCCCGCGAGGGCGAGAACCGTGCCGAGCTTCTCGTTCGGCCCGCGTTGCTCCCTGGACATGCGCCACCCCTCGACACACAGACGGCCGCCGCGTCACCGGTGAGGCGCGCGGCATTCGTACCGTGTCCTCCCCAGGGACGAACCCCGGCACTCCGGCCGCACACGCATTTGGCCGAGCCCCGAGGAATATGCCTCCCTGCCGAGAACGTCAGTAAACACAGCGTAGTTCGCCGCATCCCTACCGTTAAGGGGCAGACGTCCGTATGGCGGGAATGTTGTCCGCCGGTGTTGGTGGGGTGTGTGCCCCGGGATCGCGGCCGGGGTGTGGGCCGGGGGCGCGCAAAGCCGTCGCAACGGGTGTCCGGGGGAGGTCGCGGTGGCGGACCGGGCCGCAGCGGACATGCTCCTGGTGTGTGGCCGTGCGCCTGCCCGTGCGCTCTCGTGCGGCCAGGGTGCAAGCGCTTCGATGGGTGCTGCGTGGGTCGCCCGCTGCACTGGACTCAGTGGGCTGGGGGATACCGCCGCCCCATTCCCCGCGGGCGGTGGACCGGTCCGGGAGGTGAAGCACACCTCCCGGACCGTGCGTTCTTGCGGACCGGACCGGGGCCGGGGCATGCGGTGAGCGGGGGCGCCCGCCGCCCGTCCCGCGCGCCCGGCCGGTCGTCGCGGTGCGTCGCGAATCGGGCACACGCCGTGGCTCGGCCCTCCGAGATTGGCTGAATGACGCCTATCGAGCTGGGGCGATGCGGGCGGGCCGGCGCTGGCCGGATTCCGACTGCCTGTCGCAGGGGTTCATCGCGGCTCCATCCGGCGCCCGTGTGCCCCAACGCCCGGAGGGCGGCGTTCCGTTGGTGGAGTCTCCGAGGAGGGGCTGTCCGGCCTTTGCCAGGGGCGCATGCAGTTCCGGCGTGCGCTGCCCGTACCCCCTCCGGTGGGCCGTTGTCGTGGCAGCATGTCCCGCAGCAGGCGTTCCTCTTCAGGTGCGCCGGTTTGTCCACAGCCTGTGGAGGCGGCGATGCGTTGGTTGGTGGGGTGGAGCAGTATCGCCGCGAGTTTCGGCACCGTCGGCGCGGTCGACGCGGGCGGCGAGGGGCGCACGGTTCACCCCGTGGGCTCCCAACTCCTGTGGGGAGACCCCGATCCGCTGTGGGCCGTCGGGGACTGGCGGTCCGACGAGATCCGTGTGGTCACCGTCGCGACGCCCCCGGGCGCCCCCACCGCCCGGATCGCCGTCCTCGGCTGCTGCGGGGCCACCGACGAACAACTGCGCGTCGGCCTGCTCGCCGCACGCGGCGGAGCGCTGCGCCACCTCACCGCCTGGCCCGGCAGCTACACGGCCGTCGTCCAGATCGGCCGCCGGATCACCGTCGCCGGGGATCTGGCCGGGGCCCGCCCCGTGTTCCACACGCCCTGGGCCAACGGCACGGCGTACGCCACCGCCGCCCTCCCGCTCGCCGACCTCATCGAGGCCCAGCTCGACATCGGTCATCTGGCCGCGCTGCTCGCCTGCCCCGACACCCCGGAGGCACTGGGCAACGGCACTCCGTACGTGGGCGTGAAGCGCATCCCGCCCGGCCACGCGCTCATCCTGCGCGAGGGCTCCCGCGAGATCACCGGGTACGAGGCGGTGGCCTCCCTCGCCGTGGCGGCACCCCAGGCCGACCCGGTACGAGCGGTGGAGGGCGTACGGGACGCGCTGGTCGAAGCCGTACGCGCCCGGCTCATGGCGCCGCGCCACGCCCCGGAAGCGCTGCCGGTCGACCCCGGGCCGGTACCCGGTATGGGACCGGCGGAGCGCCGCGCGGCCCGCGGGGCGCCCGTGCCCGGCATCGGCGCCGACCTGTCCGGAGGCAGCGCCTCCGGCACGCTCGCGCTGCTGGCCGCCGGGCTGCCCGGACTGCCCGGTACCCTCCTCGGTCACGGCACGGGAGCGGGGGAGCGGCTGCTCGCCGTCACCTTCAACGACCTCACCGCACGCGACCACGAGGACGAGCTGGAACGGGCCCGCGTCATCGCCGCCAACCCGCGGCTGCACCACGTGGTCGTCGCAGCGGGCGAGGAGGCCCTGCCCTACGCCGAGTTGGACGGTCCGCTCACCGACGAGCCCGGCCCGTCCCTCGTCGTCTCGGCACGCCACCGCCGCCGCCTCGCCGCGGGCAGCGCCGACCACTTCGTCGGGCACGGCGCCCGCCAGGTCCTCGACGCCCATCCGGCCCGCCTGGCCGATCTCCTGATGGACCGGCGCCGGCGCCACCTGCTGCGACCGGTCGCCGCACTCGCCAAGGCCGAAGGGCCCTCGGCGCACTCCCTGTTCGTACCGCTGTCCGTCTACCGGGCGGCACGCAAGCTCGCCCGTACGTCGTATCGCACCGGGCTCGAAGCGGCGGCCGACCGGCTGCCTGACGCCAACAGGTACGCCCCCGACCTCGACACCCCCGCCGACGCGTCGCTGTCCGCCCTCGCCTGGTCGCGGCCGGGACCCGCGGCCCGCTGGCTGACGGGGGAGGCGCTCGCTGAAGTATCGGTTCGCCTCCAGCAGGCGGCGGTCCGGCCGACCTCCGTGCAGCGCCCGGGAGAGGCCCGCGCCCGCGCCGCACTCGCCCGGCACGCCAACGATCACCGCATCCTGGAACAGGCGGCCGAGATCCGCAGCCAGCGCCTCCACGCCCCGTTCCTGGACAACCAGGTCGTACGGGCCGCCCGCGCCCTTCCCGAATCGCTCCGGGTCCAACCGGGGGCGCGCGCCGCGATCCTGCGCAGAGTCCTGGCGGGCGCGGGCATCCAGGATCTGCCGCCGGGCTGGGGCGCCCCGTCCCACGCCACCTCGACGGCGGCCACCCGCGTCGGACTGCGCACCGCGCTCCCCGAGCTGCTCGCCCTGTTCGACGCCCCGCTCCTGGCCGACGCGGGCCTGGTCGAGGCACGCGTCGTACGCAAGGCCCTGCGGGCGGCGTCCGAGGGCGAGCCGCTTCCGCTGGACGGGCTGGCCGAGCTGGCGTCCACGGAGCTCTGGCTCAGGCGGCTGCTCGCCCGCCGGGGCACCTGCTGGACGGGCACGGCGGCCCCGCGCCAGCGCGCGGTGGCGGGCGGCGTGGTCCCGGCCAGGCGAACGCTTCAGTCGTAGCGGGGGCCGGCACCCGGTCCTACCCGCAGCTGATCCGTGACTCCGCCCAGTCGGCCAGGGCCACCGCGTCGAACGGCCTCGCCGCCTCCGCCGCCTCGACGACGAGACGAATCCGCTCCTGCCCGGCGATTCCGATGCTCACGGGAACGGCCCGATCGTTGCCGCGCATCACCGGGGACTGCCACAGCCGCGCCCCGTCACCGTTGAACACGGAGAAGCGCAGCGCACCGAGGCCCATCGTCAGATCGTCGACGCCGACCATCGCCTCGTAACGGGTGCACTGGCGGTTCAGCTGGATGAGGACCGAGGATTTCGCGTGGACGGTCACCCCGTGCGCGTACTGCCTGGTGCCGATCGAGAGGCCCGAACGCTGCCAGACCCAGCTGCTCCGGCCGATCACCACCTCCGGCTCGGTGTGGTCGCCGAACGCGGAGTACTGCATCTCGCTGACCTGGTACACCTCCGGAGCCGGCGCGGGAGGCGGGGCGGGCGGCTTCGGAGTGGGCTTGGGGGACGGCGGCGGTGGCGGTGGCGGCGTGGGCTTCGGGGGCGGCTCGGGGCTCGGGCTCGGGCTCGAAGGCGGAGTCGGGCTGGGGGTCGGCTTCGGCGTGGGCTTCGGCTCGAGTGCCGCAGCAGGGGCCGGCGGGGCCGGAGGCCGCGGCTTCGGCGGCGGTTCGGGAGTGGGGACGACGGGAGCCACCACCGGGGGCTTGGCCACCGGCTTCGGCTCCGGCTTCGGCTGGTCGTCACCGACCAGGGCCCACACCAGCCCGGCGGCGGCGGCCACGGCCACCGCCGCGGCGATCCCGGCCTTCGCCGGCGCACCGAGGCCCTCGGAAGCCGCCGCCCCACCGGCCGAGGCCCCGGAAGAGCCACCGCCCGTGGCCGCCACGGCGGCGCCGGCACCGGCCGCACCGGCCACGCCTCCCGCGACGATCCCTGCGGCCTCGAGCGAGTAACCGGCGGCGAACCAACCGATGACCGCGACGGGCAGCAGGGCCGGAATCCCGGTATTGACGTGCGTCAGCTCGCCCACGGCGATCCGGCACTTCGCGCACTCGTCCAGGTGCTTGCGGAGCCCGCGCTCGGCCCGCATACGGAGCCCGCCCCGGGCGTACGAGCCGAGCCGGTCCGCGTACTGGGCGCAGTCGCCGCCCGTCGTCAGCGCCTGGCTCACATGTGCCTGCAGATACGCCTGCTTGAGTCCTTCGCGGGCCCGACTGGCCAGTACGGCCGTGGCGTTGGCGGTCAGTCCGAACAGCGGGGCGATCTCGCTCGGCGACTCCTCCTCCACCGTGGTGTGCCAGAGCACCGCCTGCCAGCGCTCGGGCAGGCTGCGGAACGCCTGCACGGCCATCGACTGCTCGGCCTCGTGCATCGCCAGCACATCGGCGCCCAGTTCCAGGGTGTCGTCGTCCGAGAGCTCGGAGGTACGCGACGACTGCGCGGCGAAGACCGCGAAGTCGTCGACCAGGTGTTCCCGCTTGGTGCTCTTCGTCCAGACGGCGCCGACATGCCGTACGGCGGTCATGAGGTAGGCCCGGACGGCTTCCTCCGGCCCCTTGCCGCCGCGCACCGCCTGGAGCGTGCGCGCGAACACCTCGGCCGTCAGGTCGTCGGCGGTGTGCGCGTCGCGGCAGCAGCTGCGCGCGTAGCGGCGCACCGCACCCGAGTGCCGCCGGAACAGTTCGTCGTACGCCTGGTCGTCACCGGCCCGCATGGCCTGGATCAGCTGGGCGTCGGACACCACGTCGTCCGCGGTGGCGCTGCCGCCCTCGCGCTGCGGCGGAACCGCCGGAGAGCCGCCGACGGGCGCCGGCCAGGGGCCGGGCAGGAGGGTGCCACCCTCGGCGTCGCCGGCCGAGCGGCCCGGTCCGGCCTGACTCGGCACCTGTCCGCCGGTCTCCGTGTTCCCACCCGAGGCAGCGATCCCGTCGAGTGGTACTTCCTGTCGCCCGTCACCGCTCATCGCGGAAGCCCCCGTATGCGCCTTCGGACCTGAACCGGGCAAGAGTGCCACAGAGCGCAATCGCCACGGACTGCTGGCCCCGGCAACCACTCATCCGAGGTGAATTCCCCGCGCGCGGGCATGAGGGATCACTCGTCCGGGGACGATCCAACCTTCCCCGCGAGGCACACAGTTGACGGCCACGGCCGAACCGGTGTCCGTCCGCCGGGGGACGGACACCGGGCACATCACACGGTCCGGGACCGGAGTCCCTCCAGCAGGATGTCGAGCAGCCGTGCCGACGCCGCGGCCTGCTGAGCCGCGTCGGGCAGCGCGGGCGCCGCCGTGGCGATGACCAGCAGCACATCGGCCACCGTCACATCACCGCGAAGCTCGCCCGATTCCCGCGCCCGGTCGACGAGCCTGCCCACGACCTCCAGCAGCTCGCCCGCGCCCGTGTCCTCGTCGAGGGCCTCATCGGCGGCGGAGCGTTGCGAGACCACACGGAGGTCGGGCTGACCCGCTCCCTGCCGCTGCTGCGGAACCCGCGTCGCTCCATGGCTCTCGCCCGGCGCCGGGTCGGCCACGGAATCCGTGCCCGGCTCCCGTACTGACGTGGTCGTCTCGTCCGCCTCGACGCCCACGCGCAGCACCTGCGGCGGCAGCAGCCGGCCCGCACCCGATGCCACGGACGTCCGCAGGAAACGGGAGAGCGCCGACCACGGCTCCTCCTCCTGCCCGAGCGCGGCCCGCGCCTGCTCGGTCAGCCGGGAGGTCTCCTCCTCGGCTATCCGCCGTACCAGCACGTCCTTGCTGGGGAACCGCCGGTAGACCGTGCCGACTCCGACCCTGGCGCGACGCGCCACGTCTTCCATCGGAGCCCCGTAACCCAGCTCGCCGAACACCTCACGTGCGGCCCGCAGAACGTGTTCCAGATTGCGCTGTGCGTCCACGCGGAGCGGTGCTTGACGGGCGCCGGTCACAGCCGTCCCCGCGGTACCGACCGCTCCCACTGCGCTCAGCCGCCCATGGCCCTCGGAAGAGGACGAGACAGCAGCCTGCCAATGCGAATCCTGAATGTGCATGTTTCCCCCGGTTATGACGTCTCCCCCCGGAGACTTCCCGCCGTATCCGCCGAGGAGCGGATCATTGTCCGTACCCGACACCTCGACGAGATACGAACATAGTTGAGCCCGGGTCAATTCAGAAGGGGGTAGTTCCGTACGGAGCGCCCCCCGATCGGAGCAAGGACCGGTTGGTCACTGATTCCACCCCCGCCCACCACCCCTCCCGCAACGTCTGACCTGCACAGGTGCCGCATCCTGCGGCTCGCAGGTGCCACCGGCCCGCCCCTGACCTCCAGTCACACAATGTGCCGGGCCTGTGGACAAACACCTGACTCCGTTGCGTCATGGGATGGTGATGGCTCCAGATTCCCGGGGAACGACCCCCGGCACCCGGCCAGGTGTGCGCATTCTCGTAGTCGGTGGCGGCTACGTCGGGATGTACACAGCGCTGCGTCTCCAGCGGAAGTTGAAGGAGAGACTGAAGAGCGGCGATGCCGAGATTGTGGTGATCACTCCCGAGCCCTATATGACGTATCAGCCGTTCCTCCCGGAAGCGGCCGCGGGCTCGATCTCGCCCCGCCATGTCGTCGTGCCGCTCCGCCGGGTCCTGAACCACTGCACGATCGTCATCGGTGAGGCCGAGCGGATCGACCACGCCAAGCGCACCGCCACTGTCACCACCCTCGCATCGGGCGAGGACGGCACCGGCGCACTCGAGATCGCGTACGACGAAATCGTCATGGCACCGGGCTCCGTGTCGCGCACCCTCCCGATCCCCGGCCTCGCCGACTTCGGCATCGGCTTCAAGACCGTCGAGGAGGCCATCGGTCTGCGCAACCACGTCATCGAGCAGATGGACATCGCCTCCGCCACCCGCGACCCCGCCATCCGCGACGCCGCCCTCACCTTCGTCTTCGTGGGCGGCGGCTACGCGGGCGTCGAGGCACTCGCCGAACTCGAGGACATGGCCCGGTACACCTCGCGGTACTACCACAACATCAAGGCCACGGACCTGAAATGGATTCTCGTCGAGGCGTCCGGCCGCATCCTGCCCGAGGTCGGTGACGCGATGGGCAAGTACGCAATCCGCGAGCTGCGCGGCCGCAATATCGACGTACGCCTCGACACCCGCCTGGACTCGTGCGAGGACCGGGTCGCCGTACTCAGCGACGGCTCCCGCTTCCCGACCCGCACGCTCGTGTGGACGGCCGGCGTCAAACCCGCACCGCTCCTCGCCGCGACCGACCTGCCCCTCACCGAACGCGGACGGCTCCGCTGCACGGCCACGCTCGCCGTCGACGGTGCCCCGCACGCGTGGGCTGCGGGCGACGCCGCGGCCGTTCCCGACCTGACCGCTTCCGAACCGGGGCGGGAAACCGCCCCCAACGCCCAGCACGCGGTGCGCCAGGCCACGGTCCTCGCGGAGAACATCCTCGCGACGCTCGACGGCCGGCCGCTCAAGGAGTACCGGCACGCCTACGCGGGCTCCGTCGCCTCGCTCGGTCTCCACAAAGGCGTCGCGCACGTCTACGGTCGCAAGGTCAAGGGCTACCCGGCCTGGCTGATGCACCGTATGTACCACCTCAGCCGGGTTCCCACGTTCAACCGGAAGGCGCGCGTCCTTGCCGAATGGACCCTGGCCGGACTCTTCAAGCGAGAGATCGTCTCGCTCGGCTCGCTGGAACACCCGCGCGCCGAATTCGCCCTCGCGGCGGGCGGCCAGGGAAGCAACGGAAGCCGCCCCGGCCGCAACGGAAGCCCCGGAAGACCGGCGGCGCCCCCGAAGGACGGCGACCCGCCGAAGACGGACGACTGAGCCCGCGACCAGGACGGGAACCGGGACCCGAGCCGGCCACCGGCCCGGGACCCGAGCGCCGTTCCGACGGCTTTCGTTCAGCCCCCGGACCCATGGCCGACCCACGGCCGACCGACGGCTGAACGACCACTGTCAGTACGGACCGTCACACTGGACGTGTGACCATAGGTGGGCCCACACGTGCACAGAGTGACCCCGTCGGCAGTGACCAACAGTGACCAGCAGCGGCGCCCCACCAGCACGACGGGGCCCGGCCGCGCCTTCTCGGGGGTTCGCCCCCGGCGCCCCGCCCGGCAGCAGAACCGGGCACAGCACCGGGCGTGGAACCGGGCGTGGAGCCGGAAGAAGAACGGCAGAAGGACCGGTCGAAGGGCCGGCAGAAGAAGCAGCCCGCCCGAGCGGACCAGACCGACACACGAGGCCAGAAATTCCGTGAACTTCACGCGTTGGAGCGCCCGCCTTCCCGGCACGCAGCGACGAGCCGCCGCGCGGGACGACCGCAGTTCCGTCCCCGCCGCCCGCGCCGAGTGCGCCAGGCCGGAGACCGTGACCGTCCTGCCGGACGGCGACGCGGAAACGTCCGCGCCCGGACCGGGGCGCGGCCTGGAGGCCCTCTCGGCCCGCGAGATCCTCGGTCAGCTCCCCGCCCCGGTCGCCCTCCTCCAGGGCCCCGACCACCGCATCACCTACGTGAACGAGGCGTACGAGACCGCGTTCGGCCCCCGCCCCACCGGCACCCCGGCGGCCGACGCCATGCCCGAGCTCGTCGAGCTGAGCCTGCTGCCGCTCCTGGACCAGGTGCTGCGCAGCGGCACACCCCGCACGGTCAAGTCCCGCAAGGTCCTCGGCGGCAGCTCGTACACCGTGACCTGCACCCCCGTGGCCGCCTCCGACAAGGAGAGCGAGGGAGGCGTGCTCGTGTACGCCACCGACGTCACCGGCCACGCCGACGCGGCCGAACGGCTCCGCACCAGCGAGCGCCGCCACCGCGAAACGGCCGTCACCCTCCAGCGCTCCCTGCTCCCGCAGGAGCTGGAGCAGCCCGACGACCTGCGGATCGCCGCCACGTACCAGCCGGGCGGCACGGACGCCGCGGTCGGCGGCGACTGGTACGACGTCATCACGCTCGGCGCGGGCCGCACGGCCCTCGTCATCGGGGACGTGATGGGACGCGGTGTGCGCGCCGCGGCGGTCATGGGCCAGCTGCGCACCGCGGTCCGCGCCTACGCCCGTCTCGATCTGCCGCCCCACGAGGTTCTGCAGCTCCTCGACGGTCTCGCCTCCGAGATCGACGCCAGCCAGATCGCCACCTGCGTCTACGCGGTCCACGATCCGAACGAGGGCCGGCTGGTCTACTCCTCCGCCGGCCACCTCCCGATCCTCGTGTGCGACGAGGACGGAGTCATCCACCGCGCCGAGGACCCGACCGGCCCGCCGCTCGGCACCGGCGGCTGGATTCACACCTCCGGCACGATCGCCCTGCCCCCGGGCTCCACCGCCGTCCTCTATACGGACGGCCTGGTCGAGCGGCGCAGCGAGGACATCGACGAAGGGGTGGCGGCGCTGGAGCGCGCCCTCTCCGGGGCCAAGGGATCACCCCAGGTGGTCTGCGACCGCCTCATCCGCTCCCTCGGCGTGACCGCCGAACACGATGACGACGTGGCCGTGCTGGTCGTCCAGCACCCGGCGCGTACGGGGTCGAACGCGGAGCTGTTCCACAACGCCTCGCTCGATCTGCTCGGTGGCATCGAGGCCGCCCCGCGCGCCCGCGCCTTCGCCACCGGAGTGCTCACGTCCTGGCGCTTCCCCGTCGAGCTGTGCGACCTGGGCGTCCTGGCGGCGAGCGAGCTCGTCGCGAACTCCCTCCAGCACGGCACCCCGCCCATGCGTCTCGGCCTGCGCCGCACGGACCGCCGCCTGATCATCGAGGTGACGGACGGCGACGACCACCTGCCGCGCCGCCGCCGCGCCGAACCGGCGGACGAGGCGGGACGCGGCATCTCCATCGTCGCGACGATCGCCTCGTCCTGGGGGAGCCGCCGCACACCCGGGGGCGGCAAGGCGGTGTGGTGCGAGTTCGCGCTGCCTCAGTGAGCGGCGGCGGGCGCCGGGGCCGGCTCGGTCCCCGGCAGTGACACGGCCACCACCCGCGACGGCACGACCGCGAGCGAAGGCTGGTCCTGTACGGGGGTGAGCCGGCGGCCCAGCCGCAGTGCCAGCACGGTGATGCCCAGCGAGAACAGCACGAACGTCACGATGTACGGCCCGTGCAGCGTCGCCCCCATGGGCCCGCCCACGGCCGGCCCGACCGCCAGCGCCAGCTGCTTGCACAGCGCGAACGCCGAGTTGTACTGCCCGACCATCGACTCCGGCGCCAGATCGGCGACCAGCGGAGCCACGGTCGGCGACAGCATCGACTCACCGAGTCCGAACAGTGCGTACGTCGAGATCATCGCGGCCGTCGCCATGGTCTGGCTGCCGTCCCCGAGACCCGCGTACCCGGCCACGATCCAGGCGAACGCCCAGATCACACCGACCCAGGCGATGACCCGGCTGCGCCGACGCCGCTCCACCAGCCGCAGTACGACGAACTGAGCGACGACGATGACGGCCGTATTGGCGGCCAGCGCGATACCGAGGGTCGAGGGCTCGATCCCGGCAGCCTCGGTGCCGTACGCCGCGAGCCCGGACTCGAACTGTCCGTAGCAGGCGAAGAACAGCACGAAGCCCAGCACACACAGCTGCACCATGGCTCGGTGCGAGAGCAGCACCCGCAGCCCGGCCTTGGGGGCCGTGCCGTCGGTGGGCCTGGCGTCGGCGATGGAGGGGGTGCGCGGCATGCGTACGGTCCCCGCCACGACGCCGAGCACGACGAACATCGCCGCCTCGATCAGGAACAGCAGGGTGAAGCTCGCCGGATCGTTGGTGTCGACGATCAGCCCGCCGAAGAGCCCACCGATCCCGAGACCCAGGTTCTGCAGGAAGAACTGCATGGCGAAGGCACGGGTACGGGTGGAGGTGCTGGAGCACCACACCAGCATCGTGGCGAGCGCCGGCTGCATGACCGCGGTACCCGCGCCGAGCACGGCGGCCGACAGCACGGCGGTCGTCACATTGCTGGACACCCCGAGCGCGGCAGCGCCCACAGCGGCGACGGCGGCGGCGACGATCAGCACGGGCATCGGACCGCGCCGGTCGATGGCCCGCCCGGTGAACGGCAGGACGGCCAGAGCTGCCATGGCGAAGACAGCCAGTACGACACCCGCCGTGCCGGCACCAAGATCCCGTACCTGCGCCACGTAGACGTACAGATACGGAACGGTGAACCCGAGTCCGAACGCGCTCAGCGCGCTCCCCACCTGGATTCGCCGCAGCGCTGCACCCATCTCCCTGGTCACGCTCACCTACCTCAAGATCTCGAAGACGTCGGACGACATCGAACTACAAAGACTCGAAGACTTTAACACTAAAGTTAGACAGTTAACAATTGACCTTGAAGGACTTCGATGGTGAGGGAGGGCGTGCCATACTTCCCGCCATGTCTGACACCACCGAGCCCGGCCCGCAGGAGCCGAGCCTCGACGAGCAGATCGCCGCCTATCAGCGCGAATTCCGCGATCTCGACCCCCAGGTCGAGCAGGTCGTCTCGGCCCTCGGCCGCCTCAACCGCCGTATGAACGTCGCGTACGGAAGGCAGCTCGCCGCCCTCGGCATCAGCAACGCCGAATGGGAGGTCCTCAAGACCCTGGTCCTGGCCGGCACCCCGTACCGACTGGGCCCCGGCGAACTCGCCAAGCGCCTCGGCCTCACCCCGGCCGCGATGACCCACCGCATCGACCGCATGGCGGGCGAGGGACTGGTCACCCGCGACAGGGACGAGAACAACCGGGTACGCGTCATCGTCGAACTGACCGATGAAGGTCGTACGAAGTGGCTGGAGGCGATGCGCATGGCAACCGCCTTCGAGGAAGACCTGGTCCAGGACCTTTCCGACGACGAACGCGGTGGCCTGGGCGACATGCTGATCCGCCTGCTGCGCCGCGTGGAGCACGCCCAGCCGGACGCCGGCGGCCGTCTCACCGACCTGGACTGAAGCGCCCTGGGGAGGGGTTGACACGCCCCTCCCCGATCCGTAAGGTTCGTCGAGTTGTCATGGGGCCGGAACGGTTCTGCGACAACCGATCCCGCCGCGAACGCGGCAACCAAACTCAGCACGATCTCCCACCGGGGAGAATTTCGGCATGCCGGAATTCATTTCGAAAGACTCGATTATGAGTCGCCGGGAGAATCCGCTAGAGTTTGAGACGTCGGAACGGCCCAACAGCCGGAAAGACAAAGCCCGCTGACTGGGAGTCAGGCCCGAAAGGATCTGATAGAGTCGGACTCGCCGGAAAGGGAAACGCGAAAGCGAAGAACTTAAAGGCGAAACCCGCTTCGACCGGGAATCGGACACGAAAGAGTCTGATAGAGTCGGAAACGCAAGAACGAAGGGAAGCGCCCGGAGGGCCCCGGTGAAACGGGACCGAAG